>DATHCF010000402.1:0-8949 GCA_035319705.1 Acidimicrobiales bacterium
GCATGAGCCCCCAGCCCCCACCGCCCATGCGTCCCATGCCCATGTGGCCCATGCCCATGCCCATCAGCAGCGACCTCCGTGACCGGGGCAGCAGATGCCGCAACCACCGAGCTCGCACAGCCGTCCGAGCAGCAGCAGCAGCTCCTTGCGCTCACGCTGGTGGAGTTCGCCGAAGACCTGTTCGGCCGACGTCCGCCGGGCCGTGTCGAGACGATCGAGGAGCCCACGACCCGCCGGGCTGAGGGCCACCAGTACCGAGCGGCGGTCGTCCGGGTCGGGCCGCCGGTCCACCAGACCGGCCTCCGCCAGCCCGTCGACCATGGGCGTGACGGTCCGGGGGACGACGTCCATCCGCCCGGCGATGTCGGCCATGCGCAGCGGGCCGCCGGCCACCAGCCGCAGGATCCGCGACTGGGCCATGGTCAGACCGAGCGGGGCGAGCTGGGCGGCGGAGTCCCGGCGCAGGCGGCGTGCCGCGTGGCTGAACAGCTCGGCCAGCTCGAGGTCGAGGTCCGAGGTCGTGGCCGTGCCGGCAGCCGGCCCGCCGGGTCCTCCGGCCGCCGGTGGCGTCCGCCGGTGCCCGCCTCCGGGTCTGCTGTCTGCGGTCATGGCCGCTCCGAGATAGTGAGGGTACCTCGTTATGAGGCTAGCTCACTTTACCGGGCGCCATCGTCTACCATGCCGGGCCATGGCCGACGCCATCATCCACACCGAGGAGCTGACCAAGGTCTACCCGGGTACCGACTTCGCCGCCGTCGACCACCTGGACATGGACGTGTCCACCGGCGAGATATTCGGCCTGCTCGGCCCCAACGGCGCCGGCAAGACCACCACCGCTGGCATCCTCACCACCCGGGTGGTGCCCACCTCGGGCCGAGCACTCGTGGGTGGGGTCGACGTGGCCGCCCATCCGGCGCTGGCCAAGCAGCTGAGCGGGATCGTGTCGCAGCAGAACACGCTCGACCGTCAGCTGACGGTGTTCGAGAACCTCTACTTCCACGGCCGGCTGTTCGGGATGGGTTCGGCCGCCTCGAAGAGGACGGCCAACGAGCTCCTCGCACAGTTCCAGCTCGACCGGTGGGCCAAGGCTTCGGTCTACGCCCTGTCCGGCGGCATGGCCCAGCGTCTCATGGTGGCCAGGGCCATCTTCCACCGCCCGGCCGTGCTCTTCCTCGACGAGCCGACCGCCGGGCTCGACCCCCAGAGCCGGCTGGCGCTCTGGGCCATCCTGGAGGAGCTCAACGAAGAGGGCCAGACCATCCTCCTCACCACCCACTACATGGAGGAGGCCGACAAGCTCTGCGACCGGGTGGCCGTCATGGACCACGGCAGGTTCCTGGCTCTGGACACCCCCGGGGCGTTGAAGCGCGGTATCGGGGCCGACACCATCGTCACCGTACGGGCCGCCGGCGACGCCGCCGGGCTGGGGGACCTGCTCAGCCGGGAGGTGGAAGGCGTCACCCGGACCCGGGCCTCCGACGGCGCCGTGCAGCTGGACGTGAGCGGCGGCCACCGGCTGGTCCCCGAGATCGTGCTGGCTGCCGAGCGCGGCGGGTTCGACCTGGTCGACGTGTCGATCGCCGAGCCCACGCTGGAGACTGTGTTCATCACCCTGACCGGAAGGGAGCTGCGCGACTGATGGCCGTCACGAGCGTTGCCGAGGTCCCCTCGGAGCACACCATCTCCATCCGGCTCCGGCCGGTGGTGAGCGCCAGCTACACGGCGTTGGGGGCCCTGTTGCTGCGTGACCTCGTGGTGCTGTGGAAGGACAAGTGGGTGTTCGTCCTGCGCACCATCATCCAGCCCTTCCTGCTCTGCTTCGTGTTCCTCTACGTGTTCCCCAAGATCGGCCAGGGCATCGGCGGGACGGGGACCCGGGCCGAGTCGGCCTTCGCCACCGTGCTGGTGCCGGGTGTGGTCGGCATCTCCATCATGTTCCAGGGCGTGCAGTCCATCGCCCTCAACATGGCTCAGGAGTTCGGCTTCACCCGGGAGATCGAGGACCGGGTGCAGGCGCCCTGCCCGATATGGCTGGTGGCCATGGCCAAGGTGCTGTCGGGCGCGGCCCAAGGAGTGCTGTCGGCGGTCATCGTGCTCCCCATCGCCAGCGTGGTGCACGCCGCCGGTGTGCACGCGCAGCTGAACCTGCACTGGTGGATCATCCTCACCCTGGTGCCACTGGCCTGTGTGGCCATGGCCGGTCTGGGTCTCGTCCTCGGCACCAGCTTCGAGCCGCGCAACATCGGCCTGATGTTCGGCTTCATCATCCTGCCCATCACCTTCCTGGGGGGCACGTACTACGGCTGGACCCGGCTGGCCCCGGTGAAGATCGGAGGCTTCCACTGGCTGCAGACGCTGGTGCTCGTCAACCCGCTCATGTACGTGAACGAGGGCATGCGGGCCGCCTTCACCACCTTCCCGCACATGCACCTGTACGTGATCTACCCGGTGATGGCCGGCTTCGCCGTTGCGTTCCTCACCATCGGGCTTCGCAACTTCCGCCGTCGCGTCCTGGCCTGAGCCACACCCGCCAGGCGAATTCCCCGCAAGGGCGGGGTCCGAAGCCCGTTCTCCCGGTGACCCAAGGCAGTGGCGGCACTTCGGACCCGGCAGTCGGGCCCCGGCGCACCCCCCCGCAGCCGGGCCCGAAGCCGGGGCCTTCTTGACCTCCTTCCTTTGTGGTCCGCCCTTCGCTGCCGGTTCGTCGTGGCGACCCACCTTGCCTGTCTCCCGGGTGCCTGGCCTATGGTCGGGGTCGCCCTCCGAGCGGAGTGGCGCCGGGGAGGTGGATGCCGTGGGGCTGGTCGACCGGGTCAAAGCACAAGCCACGCAGATCGCGGACAAGGCGCAGCAGGCCGGCCAGGTGGGCCAGGCCAAGGTCGCCGAGATCCAAGGGAAGCGGAAGGCGGACGCGCTGCTGGCAGAGCTCGGTGGGCTCGTGTACGGCGAGCGCACCGGCCGGGCGCCGGCCGACGCCGAGGCGCGCGTGGCCACGGTGATCGCCCAGCTGCAGGCGCATGAGGCCGAGCACGGCGCGCTCCAGCTGGATTCGGCCGGGGACGGGGCAGGCGCCTGAGGCACCGGCACCGAGGCTGCCCCTCACGTGACCGGGTGACGGCGTGACCGAGGGGCCGCCGCCGCCCGCCCAGCGCTTCGACGTGTCGGGAAAGGTGGCGCTCGTCACCGGAGGCAGCCGGGGGCTGGGACGGGCCATGGTGCTGGGATTCGCCGCCGCCGGGGCGGACGTGGTGGTGGCCAGCCGCAAGATCGCCGCCTGCGAGGAGGTGGCGGGCGTGGTCCGCTCCATGGGGCGCCGGGCACTGGCGGTTTCGTGCCACGTCGGGCGCTGGAGCGAGCTCGACCGGCTGGCCGACGCCGCCTACGACGAGTTCGGCCAGGTGGACGTGCTGGTCAACAACGCCGGCATGTCGCTTCTGTACGGCGAGGTCGGAGAGGTCACCGAGGAGATGTGGGACAAGGTCCTCGCCGTGAACCTGAAGGGCGTCTTCCGACTCACCGCTCTGGTCGGTTCCCGCATGAAGGGTCGTGGGAGCGGCTCGGTGGTCAACGTGTCGAGCACGGGCTCCATCCGGCCGACGCCCTCGATCATCCCCTACGCCGCCGCCAAGGCGGGGGTGAACGCCATGACGGTGGGTTTCGCCCGGGCGCTCGGGCCGGAGGTGCGCGTGAACTGCATCATGGCCGGCCCGTTCTTCACCGACGTCGCCAATTTCTGGGACGTCCCGGCTTTCGAGGAGGAGGCCCGTCGCCGGCACGCCCTGGGACGCGGCGGCCGCCCCGACGAGGTGGTCGGCGCCGCGCTGTACTTCGCCAGCGACGCCTCCAGCTTCACCACCGGTGCGGTGCTGCGGGTGGACGGTGGCATTCCCTGAGGCACGGCCCGGGGGCGCTTGCAGTGACGTAACATTTTGCCCGATGATCACCGGTCGGTAACGACCCGTTTACCTGTCGTTCACTTGACGTGGCTACGTTGCGGATCGATGACAGAAGTGACCAGTGTCGTGGGCGGCGCTCGCACTGGTACCCTGCTCGACCGCCCGGCCATGGACGTTCGCGGCGTGTCAGTCGGCTTCGGCGCCAAGACCGTGCTGTCCGACATCGACCTACCCATCGAGGCCGGGACCATCACCGCGCTCATCGGTCCCACCGGCTGCGGCAAGTCCACCCTGCTGCGCTCGCTGAACCGGATGAACGACAAGGTCCGGGGCTACTGGCGCCACGGGCGCATCGAGTTCGACGGCCGCGACATCGCCGAGACCGGCACCGACCTGCTCACCCTGCGCCGGCGGGTGGGGATGGTCTTCCAGCGGCCCAACCCGTTTCCCATGTCCATCCGCGACAACGTGGTGGCCGGGGTGCGGGCCCATCGGATGGCGCGCGGCAACGAGTTCGGGGCGGTGGCCGAGCGCCATTTGAAGGAGGTGAGCCTGTGGGGGGCGGTGGCCGAGCGCTTGCACGACTCCCCCTTCCGCCTCTCCGGTGGACAGCAGCAGCTGCTGTGCCTGGCACGGGCCCTGGCCGTCGAGCCGGAAGTGCTGCTGTTGGACGAGCCCACGTCGTCTCTCGACCCCGTCACCACCGAGATCGTGGAGGACCTGCTACGCCAGCTGGCCCCGCGCATCACCATCGTGATCGTCACCCACAACCTGGCGCAGGCCCGGCGGGTGGCCAAGACCACTGCCTTCCTCTACAACGGGCGCCTTGTGGAAGTGGGCGACACCGCCAAGATCTTCGAGGATCCCTCCGAGCCCGAGACGGTCAGCTACGTCGGTGGCCGTATAGGTTGACGATCGCTCCGCTACTGTCTCTCACCGCCCCTGCAGTCTCCGCCTGAAAGGAGCAGTACCGCTATGCCCATTCGCCCATCGGCAGCTTCGACGAAGGGCCGCAAGTCCCGCCGCTTGGCGTTTGCCGGGGTCCTCGGCGCGCTGGCGGCGTCGGCCCTGGTGCTGAGCGCCTGCAGCTCGTCGCCCTCCTCGTCCACCACCTCGACCACCTCGACCAGCAGCACGGCGTCGCTGTCCAGCCTGGAGAAGTGGCCGACGGCGTCGGTGTCCCTGCAGGAGACCGGCTCGAGCCTCCTCTACCCGCTGTTCAACCTGTGGGTGAAGCAGATCGAGACCAGCTGGCCGAACGTCTCGATCACCACCGCGGCGACCGGGTCCGGCACCGGCATCTCGAGCGCCGGAGCCGGCACCGTGAACATCGGCGCCTCCGACGCCTATCTGTCGCCGGCCGAGAACACCGAGTACCCGGACCTGGAGAACATCCCCCTCGCCATCTCGGGCCAGATGGTCAACTACAACGTGCCGGGTGTGACCGGGCACCTGAACCTCGACGGTGCGGTCCTGGCCGGTATCTACAACGGCACCATCACCAATTGGAACAACTCGCAGATCGCCGCCCTCAACCCCGGCGTGACGCTGCCCAACCTGACCATCATCCCCGTGCACCGCTCCGACAGCTCGGGAGACACCTTCCTGTTCAGCTCCTTCCTCTACGACTCGGACCCCACCGGCTGGACCGTCTCGCCGGGGACCACGGTGTCGTGGCCGACGGTGGCAGGCGCGGTCGCCGCCCAGGGCAACGGCGGCATGGTGACGGCCTGCAAGGCCAATCCCGGCTGCGTCGCCTACATCGGCATCAGCTACCAGGCTCAGGCGCTGAGCGCCGGGCTCGGGTACGCGGCGCTCAAGAACGAGGCGGGCAACTACGAGCTGCCGACCCAGGCCACCTTCTCCGACGAGGCAGCCGGGTACGCCACCAAGACGCCGGCCAGCGGCACGCTGTCGATGATCTACGGATCGGCCACCGACGGCTATCCCATCGTCAACTACGAGTACGCCATCGTGCCGACCAAGCAGCCCTCGGCGCTGGACGCCCAGACGGTGAAGGCGGTGCTGGCGTGGGCCATCGACCCCAACAACGGCAACTCCCCCACCTATCTCGACCAGGTCGGCTTCGTGGCGTTGCCCAGTCAGGTGGAGGCCATCTCGGCCAAATTGATCTCCAAGGTCAGTTCCTAGGGTTTCTCCAGTGTCCATGGTGACCGAAGCACGGCAACCGGCCGGCACGGACGCCGCCGCCCTCGCCTCCGCCGGACCGGGAGGCGGGGGCGGTCCTGCGCCCGGCATCGGCGGTCCCGGCGGAGGTGACGGTGACCTCGGGGCGACCGGCCAGTGGTGGCGGGCCGAGCGGCTCATGCCGAAAGTGCTGCGAGTCGTCACCCACGTGCCGCTGTTGGCACTGCTGGCCGTCATGGGCGTGTTGGTGTGGAAGGCGCTGCCAGCCATCGAATACAACGGCTTCGGGTTCTTCGGACGCAGCGCCTGGAACTTCGGCAACCTCTACGCCCCGCTCGTCACCGGGCACGGTGTGACGCACCCACCCGGAGCCAGTTACGGGGCTCTTCCCCTCATCGTGGGGACCCTGGCCTCCTCGGCCATCGCCCTGGTGCTGGCCGTGCCGGTGGGGATCGGCACGGCGCTGGTGGTGGTGGAGAAGCTCCCGCCGCGTCTGTCCACCGGTGTCGGCTTCTGTCTCGAGGTCCTGGCCGGCGTGCCCAGCGTGGTCATCGGCCTGTGGGGCATCTTCACCCTGGGCCCTTTCCTCAGCCACGACATCGCCCCCATATGGGCCAAGCACATGCCCGACGTGCCGGTGCTGCGCTTCTTCCGGAGCCCCACCGGCAACGGCGAGGGGCTGCTGACCGCCGGGGTGGTGCTGGCCATGATGATCCTGCCCATCATCGCCGCCACCACCCGCGACCTGTTGCGCCAGGTCCCCCGAGCCACGGTGGAGGGCGCCGTCGCCCTCGGAATGACCGACGCCGAGGCGGCCAACACCGTCACCATCCCGTGGGTGCGATCCGGCGTCATCGGAGCCGCCATGCTGGGCCTCGGTCGTGCACTGGGAGAGACCATCGCCGTGGCCATGGTCTCCGGCGCCATCGTGGGTGCACTGCCCCCCTCGCTGTATGCCGGGTTCACCACCATCGCCGCCACCATCGTGAGCCAGCTCGACGGCGCCTTCACCGACGCCAGCGGCCTGGCGGTGAGCACGCTGGCCGAGCTCGGGCTGGTGCTGCTCCTCATCACGTTGCTGGCCAACGTCGGCGCGCGCCTTCTCGTGCGGCGCGTCGCCACCACCGCCTTGCCGGTGGGACGGGGGATCTAAGATGTCGGTGACCGAAGTCCCGCCCGCTCCGGCCGTGGCGGTCCGTGCCGGCAGCGCCGGCCGGCGCCGGGCCAAGAACACCGTCGTGTGGAGCCTGTGCGCGTTGGCGCTGGCGGCCATGGCGGCGCCCGTGGTGTGGATCGTCTGGGGCATCCTGGCCAAGGCCCTCCCGCACTGGCAGTGGAGTGTGCTCACCACCAACCAGATCGGAAACGGCGGCGGCCTGCTCAATGCCATCGAGGGAACGGCCGTCATCGTCGTCGGCGTGCTCGTCCTGGGCGGGGTCCTCGGCATTCTGGGCGGGCTGTACCTGGCCGAGTACGCACCGGTCGGCCGCGGCCAGCTGTTGCGCGGTGCCTCCGAGGTGCTGTCCGGCGTGCCGTCGATCGTCCTCGGCTACGTGGGATATCTCTCACTGGTGGTGGCCTTCCACTGGGGGTTCTCCCTGGCGGCCGGCGTCATCGTGCTGTCGGTGCTGGTCGTCCCCTACATCACCAAGATGACCGAGGTGGCGATTCGCAACGTGCCGACCTCCTATCGCGAGGGCGGCGAGGCGCTCGGTATGCGCAGCGGCTACATGTTGCGGCGCCTCGTCCTGCGGCCCGCGCTGCCGGGAGTCGTCACCGGCCTCATCGTGGCCGCCGCCATCTCAGTGGGCGAGACGGCGCCGCTTCTGTACACCGCGGGATGGAGCACACGCGCCCCCACCTTCTCCCTCACCCACTCGCCGGTCGGCTACCTCACCTATGTCGTATGGACGTTCTGGAACGAGCCCTACGCAGCCTCCCGCCAGTTGGCGTACTCCGCCGCCTTGCTGCTCGTGGTGCTCGTCGTGCTGCTGATCGTCGTCTCGCGCGTCGTCGTGTCGTTGACACAGCGCTACTCGCCGGACCGCCAGCAGCGTGTGCCTCGCCGGGCCAAGCCACCGCGGGGCTCCTGACTCCGAGATCGGGGCCCGGCGGCGCCGTCCCTGATCAGCCGGGTATTTCGGGCGTCCCGGCGGTGCCGACGACCGGTGTTTGCATGAGCGAATTGGCCCCTGCCGGCCGGTTTGCAGGTAGGATTGCTGTGTTCCCCTGCCGCCACCGTTCGCGCGACGGCATGATCGGATCGTCTATTTGCACTATCGACGCCACTAAACGTCGACCGACCGGGGCAAGGAGCCGCGACCGTGCCCAGAGACACCACCGTCCGCCAACGCGTGACCGACTACCTGGTCGGCCACGGAGAAGTGAGTGACAGAAGCGGACGGGCGACGTCCCGACTGAAGGAAGCCGTCGGCTACAACGGGGGAGACGCCGGGTTCATCCGCATCGTCAGTCTCATGGCCGAGGCGGGCGACATCGAACGCGAGGTCCGTGGCAAGCGGACCTACCGGATCACCCTCACCGACCAGGGAAGAGCGACCGCCGCCCACCACGTCACGGCGGCGACGTCGCTCACCCCCATGGCCCGCTCCGAGGCCGCCACGCACGACGGCGAGCTCGACTACGACGAGCTGGCCGCGGCGTTGCTGTCCCGTGCGGCGCGCGCCCTCAGCGCGGTGGAAACGGCCAGCAGCAATGGCGACCAGGCCGCCTGGGCCCGTCGGCGACTCGACCAGCTCGAGGGCAAGGTGGTCGCCTTGCAGCGCGACCTGGCCCGGGCCCGTGCCGAGGTGCAGGCGGTCACCGACGAGCGCGACGAGCTGCGAGCGCAGCTGGAGATGTCGGCCCGCAATCTCGACGTGCTCACCGAGCGCCTGGGACAGCG
>DATHCF010000403.1:0-14209 GCA_035319705.1 Acidimicrobiales bacterium
TGCACGGCCGGCGCGTCGAGGGCCGGTACGTGCTCATCCGTACCAAGGACGACCAGTGGCTGATGCACCGCATGGACCCGGCGCCCGAAGGCACCGTGGCCATGCCGGAGCTGGTCCGGCCCATGCTGGCCACCGCCGGCAAACTGCCGACGGACGACGACGCCTGGGCTTTCGAGTTCAAGTGGGACGGGGTGCGGGCAGTCGCCTACGTCGACGGCGGACGCCTGCGCCTGTTGAGCCGGAACGACCGTGACGTCACGGTGAGCTATCCCGAGCTCCGTGACCTGGGCGAAGCGCTCGGATCGCGCCAGGCCGTGCTCGACGGGGAGATCGTGGCTTTCGACGACGACAACCGGCCCAACTTCGGCGTGTTGCAGGAGCGTATGCACGTGGTCGACGCGGCACGGGCCCGGCGGCTCTCGCAGCGCGTGCCCGTGGCCTACCTGCTGTTCGACGTGCTGTTCCTCGACGGGCAGACCACCACCGCCCTTCCCTACCGCCGGCGACGTGCCCTGCTCGAGTCGCTCGAGCTGAAGGGCGACCACTGGCAGACCCCGGCGTGGTTCAACGGTCCGGGCACCGAAGTGGCTCGCGCCGCCCAGGAGAACGGCCTCGAAGGGGTGGTGGCCAAGCGCCTCGAGAGCCTCTACCAGCCCGGCCGCCGCAGCACCGACTGGATCAAGGCCAAGCACCTGCGCACCCAGGAGGTGGTGCTGGTGGGGTGGACGCCGGGCCAGGGACGCCGCCAGGGACGCCCCGGGGCGCTCTTGTTGGCGGTGCCCGGTGACGAAGGTGGATTGCGCTATGCCGGCAAGGTCGGCACCGGCTTCACCGACGAGATGCTCGACGACCTCGGAGACCGCCTCGCCCCGCTCGAGTGCGCCGACCCGGCCGTGCCGGGGCCGCTGCCGCGCCCGCAGGTGGCCGGAGCCAGATGGGCGCGGCCGGAGCTGGTCGGCGAAGTGAGCTTCAGCCAGTGGACGAGGGACCGGCGTCTGCGCCAACCGGTCTGGCGCGGCCTGCGCCCGGACAAGGAACCGGGCGACGTCGTCATCGAGAGTTAGAGCGTGCGCCAGGCCGCGGCATCCTGGCCGGGGCTACCGGCCGCCGATAGCGTGCGGTGGACCCTCCGGCCGCAGGCCGGGAACGCAGCCCGACAGCGAAGGAGGCCGGGCCGGCCGTGAGCGAGACCTCCTCGGGCGCCGAGCGCGGCGCGCCGCGCTGGTTCCAGCGCCGGGCGCCCCGGGTCCGCCAGCCGGCCCCTCTCATCCCCTGGCGGGTGCCCTCGGGTCGTGGCGCCACCGAGCAACCCAATGCGGCGGGCGACCCGGTGCCGCTCACGGCACGCTTCTGGTTGGCGGTCGTGCTGTCGGGAATCGCCACCGGGCTTCTCGGGGCGTTCATGATGTTCATCCTCTTCAGCGTCGAGCACCTGGCCTACGGCCATTCGTCCGACTCCTTCGAGTACGCCGTCGAACACTCCGCCGACCTGCGCCGGGTGCTCGCCATGGTGGTGGCCGGGGCCGTCGGCGGCGTGGCCTGGTACCTGCTGCGCCGCTTCACCGCCGGGGAGCGTTCCGACATCGACGACGCGCTGTGGAACGGCACCGGCGACCTTTCGTTTCGACGCTCGCTCGGCACCTCGCTCATCTCCGAGGTGGTGATCGGCCTCGGGGCGTCGATCGGGCGGGAGAACGCTCCCAAGCTGATGGGCGGAGCCACCGCCAGCTGGCTGTCGCGCCCGTTGAGGCTCGGCGCGGCCCAGCGCCGGCTGTTGGTGGCCTGCAGCGCGGGGGCCGGCCTGGCCTGCGTCTACAACGTCCCGCTCGGCGGGGCGCTGTTCACCGCCGAGCTGCTGGTGGGCAGCATCAGTCTGCCCGTCATGTTGCCCGCGCTGCTGTGCAGCGGCATCGCCACGGCGACCGCCTGGGTGTATCTGCCTCAGCAGGCCACCTACGTGGGCATCCCGAGCTACCACTTCTCGATGACCCTCATGATCTTCGCCGTGGTGGTGGGACCGGTGGTCGGGTTGGTGTCGGTGGCCTGGGTACGGCTCATCGGCTTTGTCTCGCATCACCGTCCTCGAGGACGCGCCGCGCTGGTCGTGCCGCTTTTCGCCTTCACCGTCGTGGGGCTCATGGGCATCGCCTACCCGCAGCTGTTCGGAAACGGCAAGGACATGGCCCGTGACGCATTTCTCGGTCTGGGAAGCATCGGGCTGTTCGGAACGCTGTTCGCTCTGAAGCCGGTCGCCACCGGGTTGTGCCTGGGAAGTGGTGCGAACGGCGGGCTGTTCACACCGACCTTGAGCACAGGGGCCATGCTGGGCGGCTTCCTCGGTGCGGTGTGGTCGATGATGTGGGGAGGATCGCCGGTGGGGGCCTTCGCCATGGTCGGCGCCGCCGCCATGGTCGGCGCCTCCATGCAGGCGCCGCTTGCCGCCATGGCGCTGGTCCTCGAGCTGACCCACAGCGGCATCAGCGTCCTCGTCCCCATGATGACGGCCACGGCGGGGGCCACCGCGCTGGCCCGCTACGTGGACGGCTACTCCATCTACTCGGCGCGGCTGCCGGCAGAGGCCAGCTACTGAACCTTCCCGCGCCGGATCGGTTACCGGGCGACGGCGGCCTCCACCACCGCAGCGCCGGCGACGAGCGTCTCCTCGCTGCCATGCGGTCCCATGAGCTGCAGGCTGGCGGGAAGCTCCGCCGACGACGGCACGGCCAGCGAGATCGCCGGGATACCGGCCAGATTGGCCGGCAAGGTGCAGCGGGCCATCAGCAGGTCCTCCCCGTGGCCCAGCGGTGGCGGATAGATGGTGAGCGTGGGGGTCGCCAGCATGTCCACCTGCCGGAAGATCCCCACCAGCCGTTCCCGCCACCGGCGAGCAGCCGACCAGGCGGCCTGCAGCGTGGCGGGCTCGACGTCGCGCCCGATCCGCAGCCGTGCCACCACGTCGGGGCCGATGCGCGACTCGGCGCGTTCCACGAGCGGTCCGTCGCTGGACCACGCCTCGGCCACGAGCAAGAGGCCGGCTTCTGCCGTCACCTGGGCCCATTCCGGTACCACCAGCTCGACCACCTCGAACTCGGCCAGGCGAAGTGCTTCGTCCACCGCGGCGTCGATACTCGGATCGGCCTCCGGACGGAGGCGTCCCACTCGCCACGACGACTTGGGCGCCGGCGCGAATCCCGGCTCGAGCAGGCACATGCCTGCTACCAGCCCGGCCACGTCGGCGGCCATCGGCCCGACGGTGTCGAAGCTCGGGGCGAGCGGCCACACACCTTCGAGTGCGATGCGCCCGTGGGTGGTCTTGAGGCCGGCCGTGCCGCAGCAGGCAGAAGGGATGCGCACCGATCCCCCGGTGTCGGTTCCGTAGGCGACGTCGGCCTCGCCGGTGGCGACCGCCACCGCCGATCCGCTCGAGGACCCACCGGGGACCAGGCGCGGGTCCAGCGGGTTCACCGGCGTTCCGAACCACGGGTTCTCGCCGGTGACGCCGAGGGCTAGCTCGTGCAGATTGGCGCGGCCGACGATCCGGGCCCGGGCGGCCCGGGCCCCGGCCAGGCAGATGGCGTCGGCCGGCGCGGGCCGGGCCTCGTCGGCCACCGCCCGGCAGCCGGCCGTGGTGGGCACCCCGGCCATGTCGATGAGGTCCTTCACGGCCAGGCGCAAACCCGGGCCACTGGTGTCGAAGCGGGTGATGAATGTGGTCACGGTCCTCCCCGGACGGGAGATGGTCCCCGCCGGCGGCGATGGTAGCGATGCGGCGGTGCCGACGACCCCGGCAAGACGGTACGGTGGCCGTGATGGAAGACGACGACCTGATCACCCGCATCGACGCCCTGGTGGAAGAAGAGCACCAACTGCACGCGCGCGCCTCTGGTGAAGAGCTCGACGACGCCGACCGTACGCGTCTCGACGAGTTGGAGGTCCGCCTCGATCAGTGCTGGGACCTCCTGCGCCAGCGCCGGGCGCGCCGCCACGCGGGACAGGACCCCGACGACGCGCAGGTGCGGCCGGCCGAAGTGGTCGAGGGCTACCGGCAGTAGTAGCCGGGGCGCTGCCCCACCACGGCGTCGCTCACCCGCTGCGTTCGGCCAGGCCCTTCAGGTATGCGGCCTGCCCCACGTGCTCCAGGTCGTCGTCGATCACGCTCACCAGCCGCACGCCCAACGTCACCGGCGGGTCCCAACGCTCGTCCACCACCCGGTCCAGATCGGATGGCCCGAGTGTCGCCACGTAGTTCGCCGTCACTTCGTGTACGGCGTCGTAATAGGCGCAGAGGAGCTCAGAGCGGCAGCGCACCGCTCCCACCTCCTCGACGCTCTGGCCCCAGCCGGTGGCCGATCGGTCGAACGGGAGCTCGAAGCGCTCGTAGAAACCGTCCGCCGTCCAGCGCTGCTCCAGGCCGGCCACCGCTGCCACGTGGTCGTCCTGGATGCGGGTGAGATGCCATACCAGCCAGGCGATCGTGTTGGCCTCGGGATCGGGCCGATAGGTGAGGGACGCCTCGTCGATGTCGTCGAGCACGCCGTGGACCCCCTGTCGGACTCGATCCAGGGCGTCGGTCAGCAATCCGGCTATCTCCATAGTTGGAACATAGACCCGATCCGGGCTCCGTAAGATTGAGGTCGTGACAAGCACCAGGTCTTCGACACTTGGTCCGGATTCGAGACCGGTATTCATCCCTGAGGACGTCGACGATCCTTCCGTCCGCAAGGCGGCGGGCGTGGTCGAGCTTCCTATGCACGTCCGATGGAGCGGGCCACCCAAACGCTATGACCTGGCGAAGCCTGTCGACCGTGCCTTGGTCTATGAGCAGGTCCTGCAGGAGGGCACCGCTGACGACGTTCGTCATTACATCGACGTCGACAGCTTGCTCGGTATGTGGAACGACTTGGTGCTTCCCCGACGAGTGCGCCGAGCATGGGCTGACTGGTTTCGTCGTGTGCGCAACGTCAAGGTTGCATGCTGACTCCACTCCAGCGCCGAGTTGCACAACTCCTACAGCTGGACAGAGGAGACGAGCTCGGCCTCGACACCTGAATCGGATCTGGTCGCTCGTGTGAGAAGCCCGAGTGGGTCGTGGTCCTCGATGTCTCGCGACATCACAAGGCGGCCAGAGGGGATCGACTGGAGGGAGCGATCATCTGCGGACTCATGCTCGGGTTGCAGCCGGGCGAGATTCTCGGGCTCTCCTGGTCTTCGCTTCGGAGGTGCGCACACCGCTCGATCCGAGCAACCTGCGCCGCAGCTTCGCCCGGATCACCCAGCGGGCCGGGCTCGGGAAATGGCACCCGCACGAGTTACGCCATTCGGCTGCGTCCCTGCTCTCCCACAGCGGGGTCTCCATCGAGGAAGTGGCTGACGTTCTCGGCCATACAGACGTCCGGATCACGTCTTCCACCTACCGTCATCTGGTAGCGGACTCCATCTGGGCTGCCGTCGCCCCGATGGAGGGCCTGTTCGGCGGGAACTGACGACCCCGAGAACCGGAAACCCTCGATCGCCAGCTCCGGAGATTGGCGCCCCACGAGCGATACCGCCTGGGTTCCGGCCCATCCCCTCGGGTTGCTGGAGCGCCCGAGTGCCGGCACTACCGCTCGGTCAACCGGCCCACGATCAGCCCGGCTCGTTACCTGGGCCGGCCCTTCTCGTCTGCGTAGACCTCGATCGTGGCATCGAGCCTGAGTCGAGCGAGCTTCGCTGATTACGTGGACGACATCAGCACCACAACGTCCACCGGCTCGTCTCGGCCACGCACCACCACCCGGTCGGAGCGGGCACCGGGGTGCTCGGCCTCGATCAGCGGGTAGAGCGAAGCTGCGAGGACAACCTCGCCGGGTGAGGCGTGGGCCTGAAGGCGAGCGCCCACATTGACCGCATCACCGAGTGCGGTGAAATCCAGGACGCTTCCCGATCCCACATTGCCGACGAAGGCGACGCCGGCGTTGGCAGCGACGCCGAGTGGCAGCTCAGTGACTCCCGAGGCTAGTTCGAGTGCGGCGATCGCAGTCTTGCGTCGATACTCGGGCCCGGCGACTCCCGGGATGAAGAGACCCATCACTTCATCGCCGATCAGCTTGTCGACGAGGCCATCGTGGCGGATCAGCACCTTAGTCGCCGCTGCATAGAACTTGTTCAGGCGCCCAGCGAATGCAGTGGCTTTTGACTGCTCTCCTAGTGCGGTCGAAGCACGCACGTCCGCGAACACAACCCCGATGTCGATCTCGATGCCGCCGGTCGGTAGATGGTCGAAGCAGTACTGGCAGACGTTGGGATTCTTACGGGAAGGCTTGCGTCCCACGAGGCCGAGCACCTTGCCGCCGATGCCGCCAAAGGGGTTTAGGCAAAGCTGGCAGCGGGGATCGCGAGGAAGCCGACGGAAGAGTCGCTGCGCCAGCTTCAGCGGCTCGTAACCCTTGACAAGGAGGGTTTCCCAATCGAGCGGTTTCGCCACTCCCGAACTATGCCTCTTGAGCAGCCACGTTGCCAGGGTGAGAGACTTCGTGCCGGGCATCTGGAGGCCCCTGGTAACCGTGGACGTGCCTCCGTGCGCTCACTAGGTTGGGCCAACGAACTATTGGAAGGCAGGGATGAGGTTCGTCCAGTTGATCGAGTTCAAGACCGGCGACATCGACGCATTCAACCGCACGCTCGATGAGTGGCTGACCAAGACCAGCGGTGTCCGGACGTCAACTCGGGCCGTCCAAGGCCGCGACCGTGACCACGACGGCAACTATATCCACATAGTCGAGTTCCCGTCTTACGAAGCAGCGATGGAGAACTCGAACCGACCCGAGACGGCCGAGTTCGCCGCTGAGCTGGCGAAGCTCTGTGATAGCCCTCCGACTTTCCGCAACCTGGACGTCACGCGAGAGGAAGAGATGTAGCTCTCGTTTCCCAAGAGGCGCACACGACCGAAGAGTGTCGAGGACCCTGCAAGGTCTTCCCTGTGACGGGCTCACACGCCCGGTGGTACTCAGTGGGTAACGAAAATGCGCGTCGTCCGATACGAGATGCAGTTACATCGCGCCCTGGAGGCGTCGTCACCCGACCGGGAACGACAGTGATGAGTCATCTCGACCGATCCCGGCGGGGTTCGACCTCGCACGCAGGGCATTCATCCCGTGTTAAGGGCCGATCTCCTCTCGCCCGAAGAACCGACCCAATACCCTCGCCCACCGCCGACGCCGTTGTCGCCCTCTCTCCTTCTTCTGTTCTCGGACTTCAAAAGGGCCTCGTTGCGGGCAATCTGGCCGGGATCGTTTGCGCTGTGCCTTGCGAGCGCTTGCTGTTCATCTGCAGCTAGCTCTCGCTCGCCACCGCTGCCCGGGGGAAGACCAATGAACGACATCGGAACCTCCAGGGCCTCACTCTCCGACTCCATTCAACTCGATGTTCAGGTATCAATCGAGGACGGCGCCGGCATCGTAGGGTGGGCGGCCGATGGCCGAGACACGGGGGCCGGGCACTGCTCGAGGGCGTTTCAGTCGTCGCCGGTTCTTGGTCGGAGGGGCGGGCTTCACCGCTGCCGCCTTGTTGGGTAGCGGGTCGCTGCGAGGTCGCGACCAAAGCGGCAACCGCCCCGTGGCGGCGTTGGGCAGCGCCTCCCGGCCGGGTGGGCCACCCGGTCCGCCAGGCGCCCCCCAGGCGCTGAGCGTCGACGGACTGACGGTGCCGATCGGGCTCAGTCCGGCCGACGTCCAATTCGCCTGGCAGGTCGGCGACCTGCGCCGCGGGGCGACCCAGTCGGCGTACCGCGTTGTGGTGCAGAAGGAGTCCCTGACCGCATCGGGGCAGTCCTCGTATTCGCCATCGTTGTCCCCGACGGTGTGGGACAGCGGCAAGGTGCACAGCGACCGGCAGGCCTTCGTGGCCTACAACGGCCCACCGCTGGCTCCCGATTCGTCCTACCGCTGGACCGTGCAAACCTGGGCCGGCTCCGGGAATCCCGGACCGTTCGCCACCCCGGGGACCTTCGAGACCGGCTTGCAGGACGAGGACTGGCAAGCCATGTGGGTGTGGTTGCCCGTTGACACCGCCACCCGACCCGACCAGTGGGCCTATGTCCGCAAGACCTTCCCTCTCGGGAGCGTGCCCATCGTCAGAGCCCGGGCGTACGTCTCGGCCGACCAGCAGTACGCGCTGTACGTGAACGGCGCCCAAGCCGGGCGAGGTCAGGCCTACAGCTATCCCGACTCGCAGTACTACGAGACGCTGGATCTCACCCCGTACCTGGTGGCGGGAGAGCTCAACGCCGTCGGGTTGCTGTATTCGTGGGAGGGGGCCACCAAAGGACACCCGGCTGGGACCCCAGGGGTCATCGCCCAGATCTCGGTGCTGCACGCCGATGGCTCAGTCGAGCTGGTGGTCACCGACAACACGTGGAAGGCCCGGGTGGGCGCATGGCTGCCGGGCACCCAACGCGACCTCGAAGGCGACAACGTCGACTACACCGAGAACATCGACGGCCAGCTGATCCCCATCGGGTGGGAGACCGCCGGGTTCGACGACTCGAGCTGGGAACCCGCCACCGTGATCGGCCCGGCTGGCACGGCTCCCTGGACGAACCTGGTTTCGGTGCGAACCCGTTTGGTGCAGCAACCGATTGCTGCCTTGTCACTGACGCAGTTGCCCTCCGGCGCCGTCGTGGCCGACTTCGGCAAGGTCTACGCTGCCTCCCCGCAGATCAGCTTCTACCACGGTGTGCCCGGCCGTGTGATCAACATGCGCGCCGGATACCTGCTCGATGAGCCGAGGCCCGGCCAGACCCTGGTCGGCCAGCCGGGGCAGGTCTCGGTGTTCCACGGCACCCAGCACACCGACATGAGTTACTCCTACGTGCAAGCCGGCGGGCAGGAGCAGTTCGCCGCTTTCGACTACCTCGGGTATCGGTATTTCCAG
The DNA here is from genome assembly GCA_035319705.1 of Acidimicrobiales bacterium. GTDB lineage: Bacteria > Actinomycetota > Acidimicrobiia > Acidimicrobiales > UBA8190 > UBA8190. The sequence goes on from DATHCF010000403.1 coordinate 8,911, forward strand.
ATCGACGATCCCGGCGAGACATTGAGCCCCTCACAGGTGGTGGCGGTGACCCGGCACACCGCCGTTCCCGACCTGCAGGCGGCCTCCTTCTCCTGTTCGGAGCCGACCATCGACGCCATCTTCCAGTTGAGCGTCCACTCGGCCCTCTTCACCGCCCAGGAGCAGTTCATCGACACGCCCACTCGCGAGAAGGGCCCCTGGCTGTGGGACGGATTCAACGAGTCGCAGACGACCATGGTGGCCTTCGCTGAGCAGAACCTCACCCGCAAGTCGCTGCTCGAGTTCTCCCAGTCGGAGCGGCGGTTCTGGCGGAAAAGTGGTGCGGTCAACAAGATCTATCCCACCGGCCTCGGGGCCGGGGACATCGACGAGTACACCGAGATCTACCCCGAGTGGGTGTGGCAGTACTGGTTGAACACCGGTGACATCACCGTCCTCGGTGCCGTCTATCCCACCTTGGCAGAAGTGGCCAACTACGTCGCCCGCTCCATCGATAGTTCCACCGGTCTGGTGACCCAGCTCCCCTCCACCGAGCCGGTCAGCATCGCCTATCCGGTGTTGACCCGGATCAACGTGCTGGGTGCCAACGTCTTCGGCCGAGTTGCCGACGCCGCTAACGCCCTCGGACGGCCGACCGAGGAGATCACCAGGCAGCGGTCCCGCCAACAGCGAGTGATCGACGCTCTCAATGGTTCGTTGGTGCGCGGCGACGGCCTTTATGTGGACGGCCTGCAGTCGGACGGGTCGCTCGGAGGAACGGCCTCCCAAGACGCCAATGCCTGTGCCCTGGCGTATGAGGTCGTGCCCAAGAACAAGTATGCGCTCGTGGCCGCCCACGTGGCTTCACTGGGCATGGCGGTCGAGCCGTGGACGGCCACCGAGGTGCTCCGGGCCCTGGCGCGTGCCGGACGGGTCGATGATGTAGTGCGCATCCTCCTCGACAGCCGGATCAACGGCTGGGCCAACATCCTGAGCCGTGGGGCCACCTTCACCTGGGAGGTGTGGCAACCCTCGGATGCCAACGGCGATTCGATGTCGCACGGGTGGGGTTCCAACGTCCTGGTGGAGATCATCCGATTGCTGCTGGGTGTCCGGCCCACGGGTCCCGGCTATGGCACCTTCAGCGTGATACCGCCCATGACCGCCCTGGATTGGGCAAACGGCGCCGTCCCGACGCCGCGAGGGCCCATCATCGTTTCGTGGGAGCGGGTGCCAAGCTCGGCCGGCTTCAGCCTGGACGTGGACGTCCCGGCCAACGCCGCTGCCACCGTCCACATCCCGGCCGCCCGACGGGGCAGCCTGACCGAGAGCGGGCGACGGGTCGAGCACGCCGACGGCGTGACGGTGCTGGACACGGAACCGCCCTGGGCCGTGGTGCGGATCGGATCGGGGTCGTACCGCTTCGTCTACTCGGCGAGGCGCAGGTGAGTCGCCCACCCCGTCACGCCGCAGGCCGGAGCACGCCTCGCCGTGTGGACTCGGCCAGGCGGCTGGTCCTCGGCGCAACCGTGGTGGTCTCGGCGTCACTGGCCCTGGCCGGGTGCACCAGCGCCGTCCCAATCCTGTCGGCCCGGGCGCACCACGGCAGCCAGGCCGCTTCGACCACCACTACCGCCGCCACCACCATCACCACATCGACCGTCCATGCCATCACCGTGGCCGACGCCGCCGGCCGAAGCTTCGTGGTCCGGGCCACCGTGCCGCCCTCGCCGTTGGCCTTGATCATCCAGGGGTGGCTCCGCAGCGCATCGCCTGGCCATGACTTCTTGCAGGAAAGCGTCACCGTCACCAATCCCACCGACGCAGCGGAGTCGCTGGAGGAATTCGACGACCCCAGCACCGGGCTGGCCGACGGTCTTCAGTTCGTGATGGATGCCGCCGACGCTTCGCAATCCGGCTACGAGGCCGATTGCGGAGTCGACCCTGGCTACCCGGCCCAGCTGTGCCCGATAAGCTTCCCCCAAGGGGTGGTGGTCGACTCCGATTCGGCTTACACCAGCGGCGCGGCGGTCACGCTAAGCCCGGGAGCCAGCGCGCAGATCATGTACAGCTTCGGACCGGTGCTGTCGTCACTGGACCGCTCGGAGATCAGCTTCTTCTTTTCGCCAGGATCGTCCGGGCCGGTGGACTTGAGCGGTTAGGCCACGCCTGACGAAACGAGACCCTGTTGCAAGCGGGTTGACGTGGTGCGGAACGGCTAAGACGCCGCGAACGCCGCCCGTCGAGGAGATCAAAGCTGCAGTACTCGGCCTACCACGCAGAACAAGTCCTCTGGCGTACCCCCCAGGCGCACATAACTGCAGTTTCCGGTCCACTGGTTTATCGAGATGGACCGGGCGAGATGAACCCGGTCACTCTGGCCCGGCAGACAACTGCTCGGTAACGACGACCTGAACAAATATCGACTGGACCGGTCTCAAAGTCGGTGTGCCATCCTTTGACCCGTGACCACGGTACCGGAGCAGGTCGCCACAGCCAGGGCCGCGGCCGAAGCCGCACAGTTCGGTTACTCCTCCGATGACACGGTGGGACGCTTCTTGTCGGTGCTGGCTGCTGCCGTGCCGTTAGGTGGTCGGATTCTTGAGCTAGGAACCGGCGCTGGAGTGGGCCTGGCCTGGCTCGTCCACGGACTTGGTCAACGTACCGATGTCGAAGTAATGACCGTCGAATCGGCTCCCGCTCAAGCCGCCCTGGCCCGCAGCCAAAGCTGGCCCCACTTCGTGACCCTCTTGTACGACGAGGCCGCGTCGGTGCTTCCTTGTTGACTCTTGGCCAGTTCGATCTGATCTTCGCTGACGCACCGGGCGGGAAGTGGGACCGGCTGGACCTCACGGTGGAGGCTCTACGACCGGGCGGGTTCCTCCTGGTGGACGACATGACCCCCGAGGGGTGGTGGGAGGAGGAGCAGCGGGAGAAGCAACGTCAGGTGGCCCAGGCGCTCCTCTCTCACGCCGATTTGGTTTCCACCGAGATGGAATGGGCGACCGGCGTCATACTCTGCGTCCGCAAGCACTAAATCGACGCGACCGCCCTATATTTGCGAATGGGGTATCGAAGTGCGCCCCAGTCGGAAGGTGCCGATCTTTCGCTCCCCGGCCCCGAGGCGGGGGCGCGGTAATCCGCCGGGGTCGCGATACCCGGTCGCCCCAAGCGATCCTCACCTGACCGGAGGCCACCGCCTGGCCAGACCCAACCCGGCAATCTCGCTCAGACTGGTCGCCCCGTATTGGCTGCCTGGCGCGTCATTGCCGGATGGCCCCTGTGGCCCGATAATGGAGCTTGTGGGAATTCGGCGGAGGACAGGGATCTGGATTCTGATCGGAGCAGTCGCCATCCTCACAAGCTGTGGGACGAGTCGACCTACGCCCACGCCAGCTTCCCTGTTGCCCGTCTATCGGACGACCACGACTACAGTTCCCACCACCACGGTTCCGTACACGGGACCCAAGCTGACATCGATCGGGAGCGTCTCCTGCGCTGATGCCATGCACTGTTGGGCCGCAGCGCAAGCGGGCAACAACAGTAACGAGGCCGCCATTCTCGTCTCCACGGACGGAGGTACCTCCTGGACCGTGCAGGATCTGATTCCAGGGGTGGATGGCGTCGGCCCTATCGACTGCTCTTCGGATACGCATTGCATGGCCGCCGCGGACAGAGTCGTTTCCAACGAGCCGCCGCTGCTTCTATCGACTACTGATGGAGGCGCCACCTGGTCCACGCAGCCCATGTCAAGCGGGGTCTTTGGAGTAGACGGCATCTATTGTCAAAACGACTCGGACTGTTGGTTGGTCGCCGAAAAGCCGCAGGGGTTCGACCTGGTGATGGCCACGACCAACTGGGGCGAATCGTGGGTCGATCAAGACCAGTCCTCAATCGAGGTCAGTATGAGCGTGGGATTTGACATTTCCTGTCCCTCCACCGCCGATTGCGTCGTCGTCGGAATCGGCTCGCTCACGACGACCGACGGTGGTTCCACCTGGGAGAAACACCCCTTCTCGGGTAACTCGCCTGGCGAGCTAAACGGCATCGCCTGTCCTTCGGTCAGCTTTTGCGTAGCCCAGGGTGACGTAACCTCCGCTGTCCCAGCGAATACTTCCACCGAGATCGCCACCTCGGACGACGGAGGAGGGACTTGGCAGGTACGTCTCCAGGCAGTCGGTGGAGGAGTCGGCGATTTGGGTTCCCCGTCGTGCCCCACCACGACGACATGTCTGTTGGCCGGTTTCGGATACACCTACACCTCTGGTGGGCCACCGAACGGCCAAGTCACCTACTGGGGTGCAGTGACGAGGACCACCGACGGTGGGAGTACCTGGACAACGGTGAAGGTCCCCCAAGCGTCCGAACTCAGTGTGTTCTGCGTTTCGGAGACGACAGAATGCATCGCCTCCGGTGCACTCAACCAAGGATCTGTCGGAGGTAGCGAACAAATTGCACCAGTCATCCTACGGAGCCTGGATGCCGGGGCAACTTGGACTGCGATGCCAGTGCCTGGGACTTGATGTTGCCACCCGCACACGGATGTCCGGCCTAGATGGGGCAGGTGCATCCGGTATCAGCTGTTCCCGCCCTCGCACGGAACGTGCCGCTTCATCGCGGTCTGGCCGGACGACCGACTGAATCGCCCTGGGTTTCTTGGAGGCAGACCAGGTTCCGAAGGAGGAACAATGGGGGCCATGCCAGGGTTCAGCAAAAGAGAAGCGGGCCGTCTCAGCAGTCAAACACGCCTTCGACGGTAGCCAGCAAGCGGTACTGCGCACCGTCGCGGAGATCCTTACGACACCAGATGATGTTGCGCCTGACTGGTATCGAAGCGAGCGCGGGCATCCTTCGCTTTAGCAGAGGTCCCTTGGCGGACGTTCAAGGCCCTTCCCGGCCACGCACCGCCATACCAACACCTCGCAAAGACACTGATTGAACAGACGTCCGCGGAGCCCTCAGCGTGGCGAATGGCTCCCCACTTGGCTCCCATGGGTCCAATCTCGCGTGTCTAGTGCGAGGACGAGATCGGATATCACCAGGTCACCCGAGTGGGCCGTAGAGGACTCGAACCTCTGACCCCTTGCGCGTCATGCAAGTGCGCTACCAACTGCGCCAACGGCCCGAAGCCACGAATCCTAGCCGGAGTCCGTCTGAGACCAGAAGGACATAGCCTGGAAACTCGATGCTCTGGCAGGTAATGACCGGAATCGGCCGGCTCTTGGTGGCCGCCGGTGTCCTCATCCTCCTGTTCGTGGCCTACCTGCTGTGGGGCACCGACATCAGCGCCGCCAGCCACCAGCGGACATTGCATGCCCAA
>DATHCF010000404.1:0-5988 GCA_035319705.1 Acidimicrobiales bacterium
GCCACCGCCGACTCGGTGATCTCCACCGTCAGGCGGTCGGGGTTGAGACCGCTGCGGGCCAGGGCCTCGCCGGCCGCCACCGACGCCTGGTGACGGCGCAGCTGGACGAGCGAGCAGTTCACCGCCAGCTGGATGGCCGTCGACCATCCGGTCGCCTGCCGGCACGCCTCCTCGAGGACCCAGGCGTTCAGGGCGATGATGTGGTTGTTGGCCTCCGCCCACGGGACGAGCACGCTCGGGGGGATGAGACCGCGACTGGGGTGCTGCCAGCGCAACAGGGCCTCGAAGCCCAGCAGGCGGCCGTTGGTGAGGTCGACCGCCGGTTGGAACTCGAGCAGAGGGGAGCCCTCGAGCCCGATGGGGGGCATGTGCGTCATTTCCCGCGACTGACCGGACACGCAGTGGCTATCGACCGGACCAGGCGTCCGCTTGATGCCGCCCACCATCGGTGGCCGTCCCCCGCCGATTTTTGGGCGAATGTTTTTTTTTCGAATGGCGTGGCTCACCCACCCAGGGCGGTCAGATAGGCCGGCCGCTCGCCTCCGCCGTGGGCCTCCACCGCCGCCCCGCTGACGTAGCCGGCCAGCGGGGAGGCCAGGAACAGGCACACGCCGCCCACGTCCTCGGCGGTGCCCAGCCGTCCGAGGGGCACGGTGGCGGCCACCGCTCGCATCCCCTCCTCGCCCCCGTAGTGCTCGGCGCCAGTGTCGGTGCGCAGGAGCCCGGCCACCACGCAGTTGACCCGTACCTTGGGCGCCCACTCCACGGCCAGGGTCCGGGTGAGGTTCAAGAGCCCCGCCTTGGCCGCGGCGTAGGCGGCCGCGCCGGGCGAAGGCCGGAGGGCGGAGACGCTCGAGATGTTCAGGATGCAGCCGCCCTCGCCCTGGCCCTGCATCACGGCGTTCGCCGCCTGGGCGCAGAAGAAGGGCCCGAACAGGTTGAGGCTCACCACCGAGGTGAGGAAGTTCGGGGACATGTCCGCCGCCGCCACGCTGGGCGAGCCCCCGGCGTTGTTCACCAGCACGTCCAGTCTTCCGTGACGTTCGACGGCGGCACCGATCACGGCCGCCGCCTCCTCGTGACGCCGCACGTCGGCGGCCACGAAGCTGGCCACGGCGCCGTCGCGCCCGGGGGGCGCGTCGGGCGCATGGCGGGCGCACACCACCACGTGCGCGCCGGCGCCGAGGAACATCTCGGCGACGCCGAGGCCCACACCCCGGGTCCCGCCGGTCACCACCACGACCCGGCCGGTGAAGTCCAGCGGTTCCCGAGCCTCGTCGGCCACGCCACCTCCTTCGATTCGGGTGGTCAAACTAGTGTCCGGACCGTCATGGGCATCGAGCGAGGGAGCCGGGCTCCCGGTACGGCCGAAGTGGTGATCGACGTGCCCCCCGTGAACGCCCTCGACGTGGCGAGTTGGTTCGCCCTGGCCGAGGCCGTCGCCGCCGCGGGCGCCGAGGCGGACGTCCGTGTGGTGGTGCTGCGTGCCGAGGGCCGCGGCTTCTGCGCCGGGGTGGACATCAAGGAGATCCAGGCCAAGGGGGACGAGGCGCTGGTGGGGGTCAACCGCGGCTGTGCCGCCGCCTTCGCCGCGGTGTACGACTGCGAGGTGCCGGTGATCTCGGCCGTGCACGGTTTCTGCCTGGGCGGCGGCATCGGGTTGGTGGGCAACTCGGACGTGGTGGTCGCCTCGGAGGACGCCACCTTCGGCTTGCCCGAAGTGGACCGTGGGGCGCTCGGGGCGGCGACGCACCTGGCTCGCCTGGTGCCGGCGCACAAGATGCGCCAGATGGTCTACACCGCCGCTCCCATCACCGCCCCCGAGCTGTTCGGCTACGGGTCGCTGGCGGCGGTGGTGCCGGCGGGAGAGCTCCTCGACGCCACCTACGAGCTCGCCGCCCAGATGGCGGCCAAGAACCCGGTCATCCTGCGCCGGGCCAAGGAGTCGCTGAACGGCATCGACCCCGTCGACGTGAAGCGCAGCTACCGCTTCGAGCAGGGCTTCACCTACGAGCTGCACGTGCGCGGGGTGGCCCACGAGCAACGCCAGGCCTTCGTGGAGAAGCGTGAGGCCGGCACCTCGCGGTGACCGGGCGCCGTTGAGGGCTCCCGGGCGGTGAGCGACAAGCGGGCCACCGTCGAGGAGATGGTGGCCGAGCTGCGGCCGGGCATGACCGTGGGCCTCGGGGGATGGGGATCGCGCCGCAAGCCCATGGCGGCGGTGCGCGCCATCGTGCGGGCCGGCATCGGCGACCTCACCGTCGTGTCCTACGGCGGCCCCGACGTCGGGCTGTTGTGCGCGGCCGGGTTGGCGCGCAAGGTCGTGTTCGGCTTCGTGACCCTCGACTCGATCGCCCTCGACCCCCACTTCCGCGCCGCGCGCCAGCAGGGCCGGATCGAGGCGATGGAGATCGACGAGGGGATGCTGTACCTGGGTCTGCTGGCCGCCGCCCAGCGGGTCCCGTTCCTGCCCACCCGGGCCGGCCTCGGTTCCGACGTCATGCGGGTCAACCCGCAGCTGCGCACCGTGGTGTCGCCCTACGAGGACGCCGAGGAGCTGGTGGCCATGCCGGCGCTCGTGCTCGACGCCGCCTTCGTGCACGTGAACCGGGCCGACCACCACGGCAACGGCCAGGTGCTCGGCCCCGACCCGTTCTTCGACGACCTCTTCCTCGGCGCGGCGAAGCGCCGTTTCGTCACCGCCGAGTCAGTGGTCGAGCCGGGATCCCTCGGCGACGAGGGCCCCCTCCAGTCGGTGGTTGTGACGCGGCTGTCCACCGACGCCGTGGCCGAGGTGCCCGGTGGCGCCCATTTCACCGCGTGTCCCCCCGACTACGGCCGGGACGAGGAGTTCCAGCGAAGCTATGCCACCGCCGCTGCCGACGAGCGGTCGTGGGCCGACTTTGCGGCGCGCTTTCTGGACGTCGACGAAGCCGGCTACTGGAAAGCGGTGTCGCAGGTGCCCGGCACGGCCGGAGGCAGAAGGTGAGCGACGTCAGCCGGGCCGAGGTGTGCGTGGTGGCCTGTGCCGAGGCCTTCCGGGGCGACGGCGAGATCCTGGCCAGTCCGTTCGGCACCGTTCCCTCCATCGGGGCCCGCCTGGCGCGGCTCACCTTCGAACCCGATCTGGTGCTCACCGACGGCGAGGCGGCGCTCATGGCCAACACGCCGTCGATCTCCGGGAGCGAGCCGGTGGTGCGCGAAGCACCGATGCCGTACCGGCGGGTGTTCGACGTGGTGTGGTCGGGCCGGCGGCACGTGATGATGATGGCCAGCCAGCTCGACGCCTTCGGCAACCAGAACCTGAGCTGCATCGGCGACTGGCACCAGCCCACCGTCCAGCTCGTCGGCGTGCGCGGGGCGCCGGGAAACAGCGTCAACCACACCACGAGCTACTGGGTGCCGGCGCACGGCCCCAGGGTGTTCGTGGACGGCGTGGACATGGTCTGCGGGGTGGGCTACGACCGCCTCTCCTCCGTGCCGGCGGCGGCGCGCTACCACGACGTGCGGGTGGTCGTCACCAACCTCGGTGTGTTCGACTTCGCCGCGCCCGGACACCGGTTGCGCCTGCGCTCGCTGCACCGGGGCGTGACGCGGCGAGACGTGCAGGAGGCCACGGGCTGTGCCCTCGCGGTTGCCGACGACACCCCCGAGACCCGCCTGCCGAGCCCCGAGGAGCTCGAGATCATCCGGGAGGTCCTCGACCCCGAGAGCTTGCGCGACAAGGAGGTGCGCGGTTGACGGGGGGAGCCCCCGGGGCCGCGCCGGCGGCGCTCCCCGAACCGCACCCGGCGCTGCGCACGCGCCTGTGCCGGCTGGTGGGGGTGCGCTACCCGATCGTCCAGACCGGCATGGGCTGGGTGGCAGGACCGCGCCTGGTGTCGGCGACGGCGGCAGCCGGGGGGCTCGGCATCCTGGCCTCGGCCACCATGACCGTGGACGAGCTCGAGTCGGCCATCACCGAGGTGCGGTCGCGCACCGGCGCCCCCTTCGGCGTCAACCTGCGCACCGACTCGGCCGACATCGAGGCGCGCATGGAGCTGTTGCTCGACAAGCAGGTGCGCGTGGCCAGCTTCGCCCAGGCGCCGCGTCCGGAGCTGGTGTCCCGCCTCAAGGATGCAGGCGTGGTGGTGATGCCCACGGTGGGGGCCCGCCGGCACGCCGAGAAGATGGCCGCATGCGCAGTCGACGCGGTGATCGCCCAGGGTGCCGAGGGCGGCGGCCATACCGGGGCGGTGCCCACGTCGCTGCTTCTGCCCGAGGTGGTGGACGCCGTCGGCGGGAACGTGCTGGTGGTGGGAGCCGGCGGCTTCTTCGACGGACGGGGGCTGGTGGCGGCCCTGGCCTACGGCGCCAGCGGCATCGCCATGGGCACGCGCTTTCTCCTGACCAGAGAGAGCACGGTGCCCGACGCCGTCAAATCGCTGTATCTCTCCACCCCCATGAACGGCACGGTGGTCACCACGGCGGTGGACGGGGTGCCCCAGCGGGTCGTGCGGACGCCGCTCGTGGAGCGGCTGGAGGGAGCCGGTCGCCTGGCGGCGTTGCCCCGTGCGATGTCCAACGCCTTGGCCTTCCGGCGTCGCACCGGAACCTCCATCCCGGCACTGGTGCGCGAGGGCCGGGCGCTCAAGGAGGGGAACGAGCTCAGCTGGGCGCAGGTGGTCATGGCGGCCAACGCTCCCATGATGACCAGAGCAGCGTTGGTGGAGGGCAGGACCGACTCCGGGATACTCCCGACCGGTCAGGTGGTGGGAGGCATCGACGAGCTGCCCAGCGTCGCCGAGCTGATGAGCCGCATCATCTGCCGGGCCAACGAGACCCTGGAGCGCCTCGCCGTGCCGGACTCGTGAACGATCCGCCCGCGGCCCGGTCCGCTCACGAGCGGTCCGTGGAGACGGCCGGCGCGCTGGTGGTCACCTTGGGACGGCTGCGCGCCGGGGAACGCCCGGTGCTGTTCGAGCTCTTCGCCGGGATCGTCGAGCGCCGAGAGGGCTATCCGCAGGCGCCGCCGCTCACCGACGCCGACTTCGATGCCACCTGGGGCAGCGGCACCACGGCGGTGGTGGCGGCGCGCCGCCATGGAGAGCTGGTCGGGGCCTACTACCTGAAGCCCAACTACCCGGGCCGGGCCGCCCACATCGCCAACGCCGGCTACGTGGTCGATCCGGACTGGCGTGGGCGGGGACTGGGCCGGGCGCTGGTGGAGGACTCGCTTGTGCAGGCCGCGCAGCTGGGATTCGACGCCATGCAGTTCAACCTGGTGTTCGCCTCCAACCCGGCGCGCCGCATGTACGAGGAGCTCGGCTTCGTGGTCACCGGCCGCGTGCCCGCCGCCGTGGAGGGTGAGGACGCCGTCATCTACTGGCGAGCGCTCTGACACAGGGTCCCCGTTTCGGCCCCGGTCGCCGTCCACAATGGTTTGGTCACGGGGGGTGCTGGCCATGTCGTCGTGGATGACAACAGGCGGGCCGGACGGAATCAGCCGTCCGCCCTGCGCCGAAGCGTGCCGCTTTCCGCTGTCGCCGGCGGAGGGACCGTGAAGACGGCCTTCGGCGCCTTCCTGGGCAGCGTCTTCAAGGCGGCGGCCGTGGTTGCGGTCATCGGGCTCGCCCTGGTGCTGTTCATGACGTTCTCCTCGTCGAGCACCACGCTGCACATCCTGCACTGGCAGTGCCGATTCTGGAACCACGGCTGGCCGCCGCACGTGCACTGCCAGCGGCCGTAGCCGCAGCGAGGCGCTCTTCGTCAGCCCAGGCGCTCGATGACCGTGGCGTTAGCCTGGCCTCCGCCCTCGCACATCGTCTGCAGCCCGTAGCGTCCTGCCGTCCGCTCGAGCTCGTTCAACAGGGTGGCCATGATGCGGGCCCCCGAGCAGCCGGTGGGATGGCCGATGGCGATGGCACCACCGTTGGGGTTCACCTTCTCCATGTCGGGCCGGAACTCGCGTGCCCACGCCAGGACCACCGAGGCGAAGGCTTCGTTGAT
>DATHCF010000405.1:0-6764 GCA_035319705.1 Acidimicrobiales bacterium
CGGCGAGGCGCTGGCGCAGTTCTTCGACGAGGTGGACGACGGCTTCGGGCGTCTGGACGTGCTCGTGAACGTGGTGGGCGGCACCTTCCGCGCTGCGTTCACCGACGTGTCGGCCAACGGCCGCGAGGCGCTCGTCCGCACGAACTTCACCTGGCTGGTGGAATCGACCCAGCTGGCCGCCCGCCGCATGGCCGCCGGCGGTGGAGGGGGAAGCATCGTGATGCTCACCTCCATCGAGGCGCATCGCGCCGCCCCGGGGTTCGCCATCTACGCGGCGATGAAAGCGGCGGTGACGCACCTGGCCCGCACCCTGGCGGTGGAGCTCGGCCCGGCCGGCATCCGGGTCAACTGCGTGGCACCCGACTTCGTTCCCACCGCCGGACTGACCGGGGTGGCGGCGGACGCCGGTTCCGGGTCAGCCGTCGCCGCTGTGCGTGAGGCCGACCCCGGGGACGCGTTCACCATCCCCCTGGGGCGCAAGGGCCGTCCCGAGGACGTGGGCAACTGCGTGCTCTTCCTGGCATCCGAGCTGGCCGCCTACGTGACCGGGACCACCTTGCACCCCGACGGCGGGGCCTTCGCCTCCTCGGGCTGGTGGAACTGGCCGGAGGAAGGGTTCGTGGCGCGCCCGCCGGTCTGGGTGCTCGACGAGCTCAGTGACCGTCGGCCAGGCCGACGATGACCGCCAGCACGATGGGGGCGACCACGCCCAGGGCGATGATGGCGAAGGCGATGCCCCCGAGGATCTTGGCGGCCCACAGCAGCTGTTCGCGGTTGGGCCGGATGCTGGGCTCGGCATGCGCGCTGTGCGCCTCTGCCACCTCTCCTCCTCGGCTCTCGGATCGAGTGTGGCCGGCGTAGCTGCCGGCCGTCGGTCACCGTAGCGTCGCCGGCACACGGCGGCCAGCCGGTCAATGTGCCCGGTCGCTTCCATACGGATCAGGTCGGTCGTTTAAGTTTGAGGCCGTGATCCTGACCGAAGAGCGGACGGCGGCCCAGGAGCGCGCCGTCGCCACCAAGGTGGAGGAGCTCCTCGCCACTCACGACCCGAAGGCGACGCTGCCGGCCGAGTTCCTCGGCGCAAGGTTCGATGCCGGGTTGGCGTGGGTGTGGTTCCCGGAGGGCCACGGGGGGCTGGGACTGGCTCCGTCACTGCAAGGACCGGTCGAACGTTCGCTGCGCCGCGCCGGTGCCCCCGACCGGTCGTTGCAGAACTTGATCGGCTACGGCATGGCGGCGCCCACCATCCTCACCCACGGCGGCGAGGAGCAGAGGCGGCGGTGGCTGCGTCCGCTGTTCACCGGCGAGGAGGTCTGGTGCCAGCTGTTCAGCGAGCCCGGCGCCGGTTCGGACGTGGCCGGGCTCGGCACGCGGGCGGTGCGTGACGGGGACGAATGGGTGGTGAACGGCCAGAAGGTGTGGACGACCTTGGCGCATCTGGCCCGGTGGGGGATGCTCCTCGCCCGGACCGATCCGGAGGCGCCCAAGCACCGCGGCATGACGTATTTCGTGGTGGACATGAAGGCGCCGGGTGTGGAGGTGCGCCCGCTCCGGCAGTTGACCGGCGAGGCCGAGTTCAACGAGGTCTTCTTCACCGATGCCCGCATACCGGACGCACAGCGTCTGGACGAAGTGGGAGCGGGATGGCGGGTGGCGACGACCACGCTCATGAACGAGCGCGTGGCCATCGGCGGCGGCGTGCCGGCTCGGGAGTCGGGCCCCATCCACTACGCTCTGGACGCCTACCGCTCGAAGCGTGGGCGAAACGCCGTCGAGCGTGACCGGCTGATGCGGGCCTGGGTGCGGGCCGAGGTGCAGCGGCTCACCAACATGCGCGCCCACCAGCTGCGCCGGGCCGGCACCCCCGGGCCCGAAGGCTCGGTGGCCAAGCTGGCCGGAGCCGAGCTCAACAAAGACGTCTACGACCTGTGCGTCGACCTCATGGGCATGGAGGGCACGCTCTACGCCAACCACTACGAGATGGTTCGTCCCGACACCGCCGGTGAGGCACGGGCCGACGTACGCCATTCGTTCCTGCGATCGCGGGCCAACTCCATCGAGGGCGGCACGTCCGAGATCATGCGCAACATCCTGGGCGAGCGGGTCCTGGGACTGCCGGGCGAGCCCCGATCGGACAAGGACCTTCCGTGGTCGGACGTGCCGCGAAATTGACGGCGCCAGACCCGGTGGCGCCGACGCTGCACTTCCACGACAGCGAGGTGACCGGCCGCGGCGTGCGCCAGCGCCGCTTCGACGTCGATCGCCAGGGCCGGAGGATCCCTGCCATGCTGTGGACACCGGAGGAGGGGGGCGGCCCCCGTCCGCTGGTGATGATCGGTCACGGGGCGGCGCAGACGAAGTCCGCCCCCTACGTGGTGGCCCTGGGCCGGACGCTCGTCCGTCACCACGGCATCGCCGCGGTGTCCATCGACGGCCCTGTCCACGGGGACCGCCGCCTCGACGGCAGCGAGGACGGGTCGCTGGCCATGCTCGAGTTCGCCCAACGTTGGACCGACGACCACCGCCTCGTCGACGACATGGTGGCGGACTGGAGGGCCGTGCTGAACGCGGTTCAGGAGCTCCACGAAGTCGGGGCCGGACCCGTCGGTTACTGGGGGGTGTCGATGGGAACCATCCTCGGCCTCCCCTTGGTGGTGGCCGAACCCGCCATCTCGGTGGCGGTGTTGGGACTGTGGGGACTGGCCGGTCCCGGCAAGGCCCGCCTGTCCGCCGACGCCGCTTTGGTGCAATGCCCGGTGCTCTTTCTCGTCCAGTGGGACGACGACCTGTGTCCGCGCGACCGCCAGTTCGAACTGTTCGACGCACTCGGTACGACCGACAAGCGGCTGCACGCCAATCCCGGCGCACATTCGGCCATCCCTCCGGAGGAATTTCGGACGACCATCGACTTCCTCGCCGAGCGCCTTCTTACTCACCGGTAAGCGCGGCTCGAAGAAATCCCCCCCAAAGCGGGCTTCGCCCGCCAGAATGGAAGGGCCCCAAGGGGGCTGGGAGAGGAGCACTTCAAGGACCGCCACATCCACTTGCCGTCGGGGCTCGCAACGAATCCGGCGGTGATCGGCTCGTTCAGGGAGGGAGACGATGACCGATATCGCAGCGCCTGTTGAAACAACGATTCCCGGCCGGGTGCCAGGGGGGGTCGGGGGTCACGTCCTTCGCAAGGACGTCCGCTTGAGCGGGCTCACCATGATCTCGTTGGGCTCGGTCATCGGCTCGGGCTGGCTGCTCGGAGAGCTGGGGGCGGCCGGGGCGGCCGGCCCGGCTTCGGTGTTCTCGTGGATCCTGGCCGGGCTCATCCTGGTGTTCATCGCGCTCGTCTATTGCGAGCTGGGCGCCACCTACGCGGTGTCGGGGGGCACGGCGCGCTTCCCCCACATCGGCTTCGGAGCCCTCGGCGGGTTCACCGGCGGCTGGATGGCCTTCATGCAGGCGGTCACCATCGCCCCGATCGAGGTGGAGGCGGCCGAGACCTATCTCTCGAGCAAGTACAACATCGGCCTGCTCATCACCTCGGGACCGAACACCGGCAGCCTGACCGGCAAGGGGATCGCTTTGGCCGCGGGCTTCATGATCCTGTTCTCCATCATCAACATCATGGGCATCCGGTGGCTGGCCGAGACCAACACCATCGCCACCACCTGGAAGGTGATCGTTCCCACCCTCACCTTCATCGCCTTGTTCGCAGTGGACTTCCACAGTCACAACTTCAACAGCGCCACCGCCGGCGGCTTCGCCCCCTTCGGGACCAAGGGCGTGTTCTCCGCCCTGCCCCTCGGGGTGGTGTTCGCTTTGCTCGGCTTCGAGCAGGCCGCCCAGGTGGCCGGGGAGTCAAAGAACCCGCAGCGCGACGTGCCCCGGGCCATCCTGCTGGCCTTCGGGATCGGCACGGTCATCTACCTGTGCCTGCAGTTCGCCTTCATCGGGGGGATCTACCACCTCACGACCTGGGTCCACGGAGGTTTGAGCACAACCAACGCCTTCGGTCCCTACGCGGCGCTGGCGTCGCACGCCACGCTGGGCTGGCTGGTGGTACTGCTCTACATCGACGCCGTCATCTCGCCGTCGGGCACCGGCCTGTGCTACATCGGCACCGCCTCGCGCCTGTCCTACGGCATGGGCCGCAACCGCTGGTTCCCCCGCTGGGTCGACTGGATCGACCGCCGAGGCATCCCCATCGTGTCGATCGGGATCTCCTTCGTCATCGGGATGCTGGTGTTCCTCCCCTTCGGCAGCTGGGCCGGCCTGGTGGGATTCGTCACCAGCGCCACCTGCCTCATGTACGCACTGGCGCCGGTGGCGCTCGGCGCCCTGCGCCGCAGTGACCCGGACCGGGCGCGCCCCTTCCGCCTGCCGGCGGCCGGGATCATCTGCCCGGTGTCGTTCGTGGGGGCCAACCTCATCGTCTACTGGGCGGGCTGGAGCACCGTCTTCTGGATGTACATGATCATCATCTTCGGTGGCATCCTCTTCGCCATCTACCGGCTGTCCGTGCCCCACGCCCGCCAGACCGTGCTCGACTGGCGGGCGGCCAGCTGGATCATCCCCTGGCTGGGCGGCATGGCCATCATCTCCTGGCAGGGCCAGTTCAACGGGGCCACGCCGACGATCTTCGGCCTCACCCTGACCAACACCAACAACCTGCCCTTCTGGTGGGACCTGGTGGTGGTGGCCTTCTGGAGCCTCGTCATCTACTTCTGGGCGGTGCGCGTCGGCTTGACCAAGAGCGAGGTGGCAGGGATCGCCGCCGACGTGGAGCACGAGGCCAAAGCCGAAGAGCCGCTGTGGGACACGCTGTGAGGCAGGCGCTCCGGCACACGTGACGAGTCGCTTCCGACTCGCCGAGAAAGGCGGCTCCTCACGGGGCCGCCTTTCTCTTTGTCTCTCTGCCGATTCTCTTCAGCCAGGCGGCGTGGTCGATAGTGTCAGGCTGTGATCGAGCAGGCGCCTTTCGGTCGCAGCGGACATTCGAGCAGCCGGGTCATCTTCGGCGCCGCCGCCTTCATACAGGTCGCCCAGGAGAGAGCCGACGCCGTGCTGCCGCTCCTCCAGCGCCACGGGGTCAACCACCTCGACGCCGCCGCCGACTACGGCGACTCCGAGCTGCGCCTGGCGCCCTGGCTGGCTCGGTATCGAAGCGACTTCTTCCTCGCCACCAAGACGGGCGAGCGCACCGGCACCGGCGCCCGGGCCGGCCTGGAGCGCTCGCTCGAACGCCTGGGGGTCGACCAGGTGGACCTCATCCAGCTCCACAACCTGGTCGAGCCCGACGAGTGGGAGACCGCCTTCGCCCGGGGCGGAACGGTGGAGGCTCTGGCCCGGGCGCGTGAGGAGGGACTCACCCGCTTCGTCGGGGTGACCGGTCACGGGCTTCGCATCGCCGCGGCGCACCTGCGCAGCCTGGAACGCTTCGACTTCGACTCGGTGCTGCTGCCCTACAACTTCGCCCTGCTGCGCGACACGCAATACCACGGCGACGTGGAGCAGCTGCTGGCGATGTGCGCCGAACGGCAGGTGGCGGTGCAAACCATCAAGTCGGTAGCCAGGCGTCGCTGGCCGGCCGGCACCACCGGTTCGCGCTTCAGCTGGTACGAGCCGCTGCCGCCCGGCGACGAGCTGCGGCGCGCCGTGCACTTCGTACTGGGCAACCCGCAGCTGTTCCTCAACACCTCGAGCGACCTGCGCCTGCTGGAGCCGGTGCTCCAGGCGGCCGAGGAGCCGGCCGCCACGCCGCCCGAGGCCGAGCTCGAGGCCGACGTGAAGCGGCTCGGCGTGGAGCCGCTATTCGACGGCGCCGCCCTGGAGCGGATCTGACCCGGCCAGAGCGGCAGCGGCCCGGATGGCCAGCGCCACCAGGGTGAGGGTCGGCCCGTAGCCGGCGGAGGTGACGAAGACCGAGGAGTCGGCTACCACCAGGTTGTCGAAGCCGTGCACCCGGCCGAAGGCATCGACCACCGCCTCGGTGGGATCGTCGCCCATACGGCAGGTGCCCATCACGTGATGGCTGTCGGGGGCAGCCGAGCGGATCCCGTCCCATCCCACCTCGCCGGGAACGCTGGGAATGGTCACCACGCCGGTGCTCTGCGCCCCCATCTCCTCGAGCGTCTGCACCAGCCGCAGCTGGTGGTGCGCCGAGGCGGCCACCTCGTGGCGGTGCGGACGGTAGGTGATGCGGGCCACCGGGAAGCCGCGCGCATCGCGCACCACCGGGTCGAGGTCGACGGTGTTGGTGAGCTGGGGCAGGTCCTCGCCCTGCATGGTGAAGGCCCACAGGTGCCGGCGCATGGGCGACTCGGCCATGAGCCGTTTGTGCGTCCTTCCCCAGGGATAGCGCTTGGCCTCTCCCACCGGCAGGGCTGGCCCGCTGTGTTCCACCATGCCGCCGCGCAACCAGGGCAGGCCGGCGTCAGCCGCAGCCCGCCGGGCGTCGGCGTCCACCAGCACGGCGTCGTCGTGGACGTGGGTGACGGCGCGCCCGCGTTCGGGGTGTAGATCGGCCTCGAAGGTGCCGTAGGCGATGGTCTGGAAGTGCGTCATGAGACAGCGCCCGACAAGTGGGTGCTCGATCCCCGACAACTTGAGCAGGCGCGGTGTCTCCACGGCGCCGGCGGCCAGCACCACGTGGCGGGCGCCGATGGTGCGGTGCTCACCGCCGGCCGCCACCACCTCCACCCCGCTCACGCGACGGCCATCGACGACGAGGCGCGCCACGAAGGTGTCCGCCATCAGCTCGGCCTTCCCCGTCG
>DATHCF010000406.1:0-11313 GCA_035319705.1 Acidimicrobiales bacterium
GAGCCGCCACCGTCACGCGGCGTGGTGCCCATTGTTCGGGGCTTGCTCCAGCAGGCGTCCGGCCCCGCCGATCCGTCAGACAGAGCGGAGGTGAGGGCATGGCCATCTGCAACGGATGCCTGGTACTGCACCGGGACGGACAGATCGCGTACTGCACGGAGGAGCTGGACGGGGGGACCTGCGCCGGCTACCACGTGCCGCACCTCGCCGGCGTGATGGCCTGCCGCGTGACACCGAGAGGACTGCGCTGCCGGCACTGTGACGAGGTGATGGCCCGGCGCCTGCTCGCCGCTCCCGAATTCGTGCTCGAGGGGCTTCGGACCACCTGCAACTGACCCAGAAGCTCGGGCGTCAGTGCCCCACGGCGAACGACGGGTAGAACGAAGCGAAGGCACGGACGACCCACTCGAAGGCAAGGTCGAAACAGGGCTTCGTCTTCTCGACCGGCAACCCGCCGACCTCTCCTCGGGCGGCGATGGTCAGGGCGGTCAAGGGCTCGCTGAACTCGCCACGGAACTGATGCAGCACCACGCAGAGCTGTCCCACGGGGCGACCGTCCTCATCGTGCATGGCGAAGCCGAGATCGGAGCGCACGGCGTCGGGATCGGGCAGATAGCCGGATGCGGACTCGTACGGCAAGGGACCCCAGGGCCACCGGTGCCGCCCGCGGCTCTGACGCCACTGCTCCTCGACGGTGACCGGGTTCACGTACTTGAGCTCGTAGTCGCCGGCCGCCGGCTCCGGAATTCCCCGAGAGACGAGGACCTCACGCAGATCGCCGTAATCCGCGCACAGCCGGGCCCAGAGGTCCTCGTAGCTCGGAAAAGGATCAGTTGACGAGCGTTTCCAAGACCGGCTCAGCCCCGCCGAGCCAAGGCTGAGCTCACTCACCTCGTCGCCGGCTCGGGTGCGCGCCCGCCGGACCCGCGTGCAATCGGCGATGGCCGAATCGGGTACCGGAGAGTCGAAGCGCAGTCCCATCTCCAGCTCCGACAGCGCGAGCGTCTCGATCGGAAGACGAACAGCAGAATGACTCGCCGCAGCCGCCATGCGTCACCAACGTTACCCAGCTCGGATGGAACTCAGTCGAACCATGTTCCGGCGCGCCAGCGTTCGTCGCAACCTTCTGCCCGAATTATTCCGGCAAACCCTCAATGTTGGGGGGAGGTACCCCACAGATTGAGGCCTGCCAGAGCACGTAGCCGCTCGACAATTGCCGGCAAACTTCTCGGAGAGCCAGGGTCATTCCCTACAATCACCTGCGAGGTGGAGCCCATGGCTCTCGCATACCCGGACCGCTCCCGGCGCACCGTCCTCGTCGCCGACGACGACGCCGCTCTACGCGAGACGCTGGCCGACATCTTGGACGAGAGCTACGACGTCCTTCAGGCGGCCGATGGCGAAGAGGCACTCCGTCAGGTCCTCCGGCGGCCGGTCGACGTCCTCATCCTCGACATGGCCATGCCCAAGCGCGACGGAATCTCCGTGCTGCAGGCTCTTGGGCCTCCTCCCCCGAAGGTCATCGTGCTCTCGGCCTTCGCCTATTACAGCCCGGAGGACATCGATCGCATGGGGCTGGGCAGGAAGGTCACACGAGCGTTCCAGAAGCCCGCGCCACCGGCGGAACTGCTTGCGGCCGTCGCCGAGGCCGTGGAGGAGCTCGGTCGAGACAGCTGAGCGCTCGCCTTCGGCCTGTGGAGTTCGGCTGGCGCGCAGTGGCCGAGGGGGAAGCTGGCGGGAGAGGGCGCGAACCTCCAACTGGCGAGCCTGAGCTACCGTGCCATCCGGCCGGTGCCCCGGACCGAAGCGGTGACGAATCGCAAGCGGCTGGCATTGGGACTCGGCACCGATACGGTCGGGTGTGCACCGAGATGGTGCGCACCCTCGATGAGATGGCGTCCCCGGTGAGACACGCCTCGTGCGATGATGCCTGACGTGGATACCGCCGAGTTGCGGGAGCGGGTGGCGAGCTTCGAGCGCTGGCATTACTCCATCGACCTCGGTGACGGAATCGTAACTCCGGGCACCAAGGCTGGGATCGTCAACCGCACCGAGCAGCGTCGGCGCTACTTCTTCGAGCCCTTGCTCGGGCTCACCGGCGGAACGCTGGCGGGACTTCGGGTCCTCGACCTGGCTAGCAACGCCGGCTACTGGTCACTGCAGGCGATCGAGGCCGGCGCCGACTTCGTGCTCGGCGTGGAAGGCCGTCAGATGCATGTCGACCAGGCGAAGCTGGTGTTCGAGGCTAAGGAGGTCGACCCGGATCGTTACCGGTTCGACCTCGGCAACATCTTCGATTACCCGTTCTCCGAACACTTCGACATCGTGCTCTGCCTCGGCCTCCTCTACCACGTGTCGAAGCCTATGGAGCTGTTCGAGGTGATGGCCAACACCGGCGCCGAGCTCCTCGTCATCGACACAGGAGTCACGCCCTCACGGCAGCCGGTGTTCCGCCTGTTTTCGGAGCCGTCATCCGACCCCCGAAATGCCCTCGACTATGAACTCGTCATGCGGCCATCACGATCGGCCGTCGTCCAGATGGCCGCACAATTCGGATATCGCTCGGTGGCGCTGGCCCCCAACTTCACGGACTTGACCGGCATGAGCGGTTACAAGACCCGCAAGCGCGTCGCCTTCATCTGCGCCAGGACGATGTCGCTCGACTCACTGCCTGCCGAAATACCGCCGCCAACGCTGCGTCCGGGGGTGATCGGCGCCGCCGCCCGGCTGAGTGAGCGCCTCGAGCGCAGGCTCCGCCGAGCAACGTGACTCGAGCGCCCCACACCTTCGCGTGCCAGATGAACGAGCATGACATCGGCCGCATCTGAAGGTGTCGCCTCGGGGTGTATCAACCGCGCCGTTGCCTAACTAACGGCTGGCGCCCTGCTCCGGAAGGCCCAAGTCCGGAAGCCGGAGAGGGCTGAAGCCAAGCCCATCCGAAGCGCCTCAGAACCGCTATTCACGCCTGTTCCACGCCGAGGTTTATCAGCAGCTCATGCCTAGGCTCCGTCCCTGGTCATAGGCTTGGCTGGCGGGGGAGGGCTCGAACCTCCAACATCCGGCTCCAAAGGCCGGCGTTCTGCCGATTGAACTACCCGCCACCGATGGCCGAGCGGCCCGGCGACGGCCCCACGCTATCGGGAGCCGGAGTCGATGAGCTCGATTCGATTGCCGAACGGATCGTCGACGTAGCACCGGCGTACTCCGGGGATCTCGTCGTCGAAGCGCACTGCATGTCCGGCTGTCGTCAGCCTGTCCACGAGCTCGTCGAAGCCGTCCACCATCATGGCGGGATGGGCCTTACGGGCGGCGACGAAGTTCGTTTCCACTCCGAGGTGCAAGCTCACCGATCCGTTGGAGAACCAACACCCTCCCCTCGCCGCCAATGCGGGCGGCTTTTCCTGCCGGGCCAGGCCCAACAGGTCCCGGTAGAAGCGCTCGGCCTCGTCCTCGCCGCCGGGTGGCATGGCCAGCTGCACGTGGTCGACGGCCGACAATCGGAACTGCGCCATCGTCGTCTCCTCGTGTGACGGACCGGCTCGTCATCACGCTAACCACTCATGGAGAAGCTCCACATGGCGTGTGGTCCCGCGCTGCCGCTAACCTGCCCGGCGGCATGGGATCGCTGATCAAGAAGCGGCGCAAGCGGATGCGCAAGAAGAAGCACAAGAAGATGCTGAAGGCCACCCGCTGGCAGCGGAGAGCTGCCGGCAAGTAGTCACCCGGGCCCGCCCCGCCGGGTGCTCGGGCTCAGTCCCCCGTGGCCGGCTCTTCGCCCGGCTCCGGCCATGCGACGGCGCCGTCACCGCCGAACGGTGGAACCGTGCGCACCGACAGCACCGGCGCCGACCAGGGGCCCACCGCCAGCTGCCCGCCCATCTGGTCGGCCAACCCCCCGTCGGGATCCTCGACGAACCACGCCGCCCCGCTCCCGGCCAGCCGGGGGCGGCGGCAACAGGCTCCCTCGAGCGCCCGACGCCACCTTCGAAGGGCCGGCACCACCGCCATCGCCGCAGCCTCCAGGTCGTTCCCCCCGTCCTCATCACCGGGGCCCAGCCGCTCGCCGGCATCGAAGGCGCGGTAGACGGCGGCCGTGTCGACGGCCAGGGGCGGCACCAGCAGAAGGAACCGGCGCTCCTCGAACGGCAGCACATCGACCACCTCGCCGATCCCGCGCACCCGCGCCCGGCCGCCGACCATGCAGAACGGGACGTCGGCACCGAGGGCCACACCCAGCGACAGATCGCGGCACCCGGCCCATCGCAGCACGGCAGCAGCATCGGACGACCCCCCGCCCAACCCGGCGCCGAGCGGAATGCGCTTCAGCAGGCGCACCGCCGCGCTGCGCCCGACCACCTCCAGGGCGCGGGTGACCAGGTTGGCCCGTCCTGCGGCGAGGGCTCCGATGCCTCCGCCGCCGACCGTCTCGTCCACCAGCTCGAGTCCTCCGCCGGCAGAGAACTCGAGCTCGTCGGCCAGGTCCAGGCTCACCATCTCGGCGTCGAGCAGGTGATAACCGTCCGCCCGCACGTCCACCACCCGCAACGACAGTGTGAGCTTGGCCGGCGCCGTCAGACGCTCCATGCCGCCAGCCTCCCCCACTCCTCCACCGACAGCTCCTCGGCGCGCGCACGTTCGTCGATGCCGGCGGCGGCGAACGCAGAGGCGGGCACCACCCCGGCAAGAGAACGGCGCAGCATCTTGCGGCGCTGGGCGAAGCCGGCACGGACCACCGAGAACAGACGCTCGGGCCCGACGAGCTCGGGCGGGACGGCAACCCGGTGGCGGCGGACCATCTTCACCAACACCGATTCGACCTTCGGGCGGGGGACGAAGACGGTGGGCGGCACCCTCCCCACCGTCTCGGCCGAGGCGTGGTAGGCGACCTTCACCGACACCGCTCCATAGCAGCGGCTGCCGACCGGGGCGGCGAGACGTTCACCCACCTCGCGCTGCACCATGACCAGCAGCTCGGACACGGCCGGCACCTCGTCGAGCACCCGGATCACCACCGGCACCGCCACGTTGTACGGGAGATTGCCCACGAGCGTCCACGAACCGGCACCGGCGGCATCGTCGTCGCCGGCACCGCGCAGCAACCCGGCCAGGTCCATGCGTAGCGCGTCGCCGGCGACCACCTCTACGCCGAGCGGCTCGACCACGCCGCGAAGCACCTCCAGCAGACGCCGGTCCACTTCGACCGCCACCACCCGAGCGCCGGTCTCGGCCAGGGCCGTCGTGAGCGAGCCGAGACCGGCGCCGATCTCGAGCACCCGGCTGCCGGGGCCGACCCCTGCCAAGGTGGCGATGCGCCGCACGGTGTTGGGGTCGGTCACGAAGTTCTGGCCGAGTGCCCGGCTCGGCCTGATGCCGGCGTCGTCGAGGAGCTGGCGGATGTCCCGGCCGGTCAGGGTCACAGCAGGCCGAACAGGCCCCGCGCCACCGCTGCACTCGATGCGGACAGCTCGACGGCCGGCACCCCTTTGACGGCGGCCACCGCCTCGCCCACCAACCCCACGTAGGCAGGCTGATTGGGCCTGCCGCGGTACGGCACCGGGGCGAGAAAAGGAGCATCGGTCTCGATCATCAGACGGTCGAGTGGGCACAGCACCGCGGCGTCGCGCACGTCCTGGGCGTTGGGAAAGGTGACGATCCCGCTGAAGGACAAACGCGCGCCGAAGTCGAGACATCGCCTGGCCTCGTCGGGCCCGCCGCTGAAGCAGTGCACCACCACCTGCTGCGCCTGCTCGGCGCGCAACAGGTCGAGGGTGTCGTCCCATGCCTGGCGGGTGTGGACCACCAGCGCCAGCTGGTGCCGGCGGGCCAGGGCGATCTGGGCTGCGAAGGCCCGGCGCTGGTCGGGCCGCGGTGAGTGGTCATAGTGGTAATCGAGTCCGCACTCGCCCACTGCCACCACCCTTCCGTCCCCCACCGACACCGCCTCGTCCAACAGCGCCTCGGTGGCGGCGATGCCGTGGCGCGCCTCGTGTGGGTGCAGGCCCACGGTGGCCCACACCCGGGGCAGTGACGGCGATCCGGCCTCGTCCTGCCACGTCCTGGCCAACGACAGAGCCTGCCGCGACGAATTGTCGTCGGTGCCCACGCACACCAGGTCCTCCACGCCGGCCGAGGCGGCGGCTTCCAACAGGGCCGGGACCTCGGAGCCCTGGGGCCGATGCGCGTCCTGGATGTGGCAGTGCGAGTCGAACCAGCGCGCTCCGCTCACGGCTTTCGCCGGGGGAAGAGTGCTTCGCCCTTCTCCACGGCCACGCCGCCGCCGTATCGGCCCCAGGACAGGGCTTCCGGGACGCGCTCGTCTTCGGGCCGCCCCGACAGCCCGATACGCCGCCAGATCTCCGCGCAGGTGTCTGGCATGGCCGGTGAAGCCAGTACGGCCACGATGCGCAGCACCTCCAGGGCGCTGCCGAGCACGGCGTCGACCTCGGGACCGGGCTCGGCCTTCCAGGGTTCGCTGTTCTCAAGCTCGGCGTTGGTCTCGCGGATCAGGTGCCAAGTGGCCTCGAGTGCCTCATGGGGGGCGAAGCGCCCCCATGCGTGTATGGCGCGACCGGAGACGTCCCGGGCCACAGCGGCCAATCGGCTGGCCGGGTCGGAGGCGGGGCCGACGCCGGCGCACTTCGATCCCACCACGGTGGCGACGCGCGACAGCAGGTTGCCCAGGTTGTTGGCCAGATCCGAGTTGTAGCGAGCGGTGATCCCCTCGTAGGAGAACTCCCCGTCGCTGCCGAGCGGGGTGTCGCGCAGCAGGAAGTAGCGGATGGCGTCGACGCCGAAATCGTCGGTGAGTGCCGCCGGTGTGATCTCGGTCAGCTTGACCGGTGCGTCGTCCGACGCGCCGTCCCCGCCGTCCCCGCCTTCTCCACCGAGGCCACCGACGCCACCCGTCGCGCCGGCACCGCCGGCCCCGCCGGTCACCGCCGCAGCCTGCTCCTGGGCCGCCTGGCGGATCCGGGTCTTCGACAGGCGGCTGCCGCCCACGAGCAGCCAGCCATGGACGAAGACATTGGCCGGAGGGTCGATGCCGGCCGCCATGCACATGGCCGGCCACCACACGCAGTGGAACCGGATGATCTCCTTGCCGATGAGGTGGTGCACAGCCGGCCACCACGCCTCGAAGCGCGCCGTGTCGTCGGGAAAGCCGATGGCGGTGATGTAGTTGATGAGGGCGTCGTACCAGACGTAGAAGACATGCTCCTCGTCCCACGGCACCCGCACCCCCCAGCGAGTGGAGGTACGGGTGATGGAGATGTCGTGCAGGCCGCCTTTGATGAAGGAGAGCGCCTCGTTGCGCTTGCCCTCCGGCTGCACAGCATCGGGGTTGGCCTCGTACCACTGCACCAGACGGTCCTGGAAGGTGCTCAGCTTGAAGAAGTAGTTGTCCTCCTCGAGCCACTGGCAGGGGCGCAGATGGTCGGGACAGACGTGACCTTCGAGCAGCTCCGACTCGTCCTTGTAGGCCTCGCACCCCACGCAATACCACCCGCTGTAGGTGTCGAGCTTGATGTGGCCGTTGTCGTAGACGCGCTGGAGCAACTCCTGCACCGCCCGGTGGTGCCGAGGCTCGGAGGTCCGGATGAAGTCGTCGTTGGAGATGTCGAGGCCCTTCCAGGTCTCGACGAAGCGCCGGGCGGTGCGCTCGGTCCAGCTGGCCGGGTCGGTCCCGTGCTCCTCGGCGGCCTGGGCCACCTTCACCCCGTGCTCGTCGGTGCCGGTCAGGAAGAACACGTCGTCGCCCAGCAGCCGGTGCCAGCGGGCCAGCCCGTCGGCGTTGACCGTGGCGTAGGCGTGTCCCACGTGCGGCACGTCGTTCACGTAGTAGATGGGGGTCGTCACGTAGAAACGCGCCACGGCCACAGGGTACCGATTGTGCCGGCGCCCCCCCGCGGCTACCGAGGGCCGGGCGAACGGAACCTCACCAGTTGGACAGATGGCAGGCGCCGCGCCCGGTGCGCTCGGTGTAGCGCTGGTGGTAGGCCTCGGCCGGCCAGAAGGTGGTGGCGGGGACCACCTCGGTCACGATCGGCCGGTGGAAGCGCACCCGGTAGGTCTCGAGCGCCTGGTCGGCGGCCTTGTGCTGTTCTGCGTCGTGCACGAAGACGACCGAGCGGTACTGCGTCCCCACGTCCGGGCCCTGGCGGTTCGGGGTGGTCGGGTCGTGATGCCGGAAGAACGCCTCCAGCAGCTGGTCGTAGGTGACGACAGCCGGGTCGTAGGTGACGAGCACCGACTCGGCGTGGCCGGTGCGCCCGGAGCACACCTGCTCGTAGCTCGGAGCCTCCGTCTGTCCCCCGCTGTATCCCGACACGGCGTCGACCACGCCCGGTACGTGCCGGAAGAAGTCCTCCACGCCCCAGAAGCAGCCCGCCGCGAAGGTGGCGCGGGCCAGCCCCGCCGGCACGTCGTCGGGCTGCAGCGGAGGAGCTTGGGTGGTGTCGTATCCAGCTGGCGTCACGGTGACCTCCTGCTCAGCAAGTACAACGACCGGTCAGTGCCGTGCATTCCACACCGACAGGCCCAGCTCGTAGACGCGTCGGCGCGAAAGCCCCAGCGACGAGGAGACGGCGTCGGCGGCGTCGCGCAGGCTGTGGCCGGATTCCCGCTCGTCGGCCAGGGCGCGCCGCACCTCCTCGTCCCCCGGCCCGCTGGGCGGCGGTGCCCCCTCCAGCACGATCACCAGCTCGCCGCGCACCTCGGCACCGGCGAACTCCCCGGCCGCCTCCGCCAGCCGTCCGCGCCAGATCTCCTCGTGCAGCTTGGTCAGCTCGCGGGCCACCACCACCCGCCGGTGCGGACCGCAGGCCTGTGACAGCTCGGCCAGCGTGGCCGCCAGACGCGGAGCGGTCTCGTAAACGATCACGGTGCGCCGCTCGGCGGCCAGTGCCTCGAGGCTCCGCCGTCGCTCGGCCCCGCGTCGTGGAAGGAAACCCTCGAAACAGAAGCGACCGGTGGGAAGGCCGCTCACCACCAGAGCGGACAGCGCCGCATTGGGACCGGGCACGACGCTCACCTCGATACCGGCCTGGGCGGCGGCCGCCACCAGCCGGGCCCCCGGATCGGACACCGCCGGCGTGCCGGCGTCGCTCACCAGGGCGACCGTGTCGCCCGCCTCCAGCCGTGCCAGCACCTCGCCGACACGCGCCTGCTCGTTGTGACCGTGCACCGACACGAGCCGCCGCCCACCGGCCACACCGGCGTGGGCCAGCAGCTGTCGGGTACGGCGGGTGTCCTCGCAGCACAGCACGTCGGCACTGGCCAGGACTTCCCGTGCCCGCGGCGAGAGGTCGCCGAGATTGCCGATGGGCGTGGCCACCAGCACCAGCCTGCCGGCGTCGGTCACGAAGGATGACGGAGCTCGAGCCGGTCGCCCAGGCGCAGCCCCCAGCGCTCGAAGGCTCCGGCTTCGGCTTCGAGCACCCACTTGGCACGCCAGCGGGGAAGCGTCAGGCGCCACGGCGGCAGGCGGACGGTGTCGACCACCTTCATCTGGCGATCGAGGAATGCGACGTCGATGGCGAAGCGCATGCCCACGCTGTGCACCGCTCGGGTGTGTGGCAGGAACAGCGCCCCCTCGTAGCCGCGGCGACCGAGCAGCCCGCGAGTGCGGGCCAGCAGTGTGTCGGCCACCTCGGCGGCAGCCAGCACGTCACCGTCGCGCAGCACCCACGCCGAGCCGGAGACGGCGGGGTCCATCACACGTTGAACCGGATCTCGAGCACGTCGCCGTCGGCGACGTGGTAGTCCTTGCCCTCGAGGCGGATCTTGCCGGCCGCCTTGGCCGCCGTCCACGAACCGCACTCGAGCAGCTCTTCCCAGGCGATCACTTCGGCCCGGATGAAGCCACGTTGGAGGTCGGAGTGGATGACCCCGGCGCACTCGGGGGCCGTGGCCCCGACCCGGAAGCTCCAGGCACGCGACTCCTTGTCCCCGGTGGTGAAGAAGATGCGCCGGCCGAGCAGGTGATAGGCGGCAGAGGCGAAGCGGGCGAGCGCCCCCTCCCCCAGGCCGAGGCCCACGAGCAGCTCGGCGCGGTCGCCGGGCGTGAGCGCGGCCGCCTCCGCCTCGAGCTGGACGCACACCGACAAGGCCTCCCCCGCTCGGTCGAGTGCCGCGGCCACCGGCGCCGCCAGCTCGTCGGCCTTGTCCAGCTGCGCCTCGCCCACGTTCACCACCGCCAGCACCGGTTTGTCAGTGAGCAGGAACAGGCCGCGGCGCAGCGACCGTTCGGCCGGGTCCATGTCGGCGCGATACAGCGGCGTCCCCGCCTCCAGTGCCGCATGCGCTCGTTCGATGGCAGCCAGCTCGGCGGCCAGGCTCTTGTCGGCCTTGGCCGCCTTCTGCCGTTTCGGCAGCTGTGCCTCCACGCTGCCCAAGTCGGCGAGCACCAGTTCGAGCTCGAGGATGCCCAGTGCCTCGAGGGGGTCTGCTTCGCCCGGCACCGAGGTGTCGTCGAAGGCCCGCAGGACGAGGCACAGGGCGTCGACGTCGCGGATTCCGGCCAGGAAGCGATTGCCAAGCCCCTCGCCGGTGGACGAACCGGCCACCAGTCCAGCGATGTCCACCACCTCGATGCCGGCGCGCACTTCCTTCTTGCTGGCGCTCATGGCCGTCAGCGCGTCGAGCCGGGGGTCGGGGATCGGCGCCACCGCCACCGACGTCTCGGTGGTGGTGAAGGGATGGGCGGCAACCGGCGAATCGGACCCGGTGAGGGCGTTGAACAGCGACGTCTTGCCGGAGTTGGGCAACCCCACCAGCCCCAGCTGCTCCATTCCTCCGAAGCTACTCGCAAGCCTCCCGGCCGCCCGCCGTCCGTCGAGAGGGCGAGGGCGCGCCAGGTGGTGCGCCGGGTAGTCTCGCCGCTCGTGTCCAAGCGCACCACCAAGCGCAAGATCCGCGCCAAGAAGAAGGCCAACCACGGCAAGCGCCCCAACGCCGGGCGTGGCTGAGCACCCTCAGAGCTGAGCCGCCAGCTCCCGGCGCACGAGCATCTCCACGAGCTCGCTCGGCACGTCGGTGATGATGCCGTCCACACCCAGCTCGAGCAGCTCCTGCATGGTGGGCTGGTCGTTGACGGTCCACACGTGGACGGCCAGTCCGGCGGCGTGCGCGGCGGCGACGACCTGCTCGTCGACCACCACGATGTCGCCGTGGACCACCGGCACCTGCAGCGCCACGTGGTGCGAAGCCGGAGGCTCCTCACCGTGGCGAACGGCTCGCACGAACATGGCGGTCGACAAGGTGCCGGCCGAGATGGCCGACTCAGGGGCGTGGCGGGCAAAGGCCTCGGTGGCCGCG
>DATHCF010000407.1:0-8778 GCA_035319705.1 Acidimicrobiales bacterium
GTAACCCTGCCCGAGCGCGAGCCGTTGCTCGTCAAGGGAACGAACGCCTTTGCCGTCGGAGCGCTGTTGGCCGGCTGCCGCCACGTCTTCGGCTACCCGATCACCCCTTCCACCGAGGGGGCGGAGCTCATGGCCAGGGTGCTCCCCGACGTCGGGGGGATCTTCATCCAGGCAGTCAGCGAAGTTGCCACGGTCAACATGATGTACGGCGCCGGCGGTGCCGGCAGGCGGTGCATGACCTTCACCAGCTCCCCCGGCTTCAGCCTCATGCTGGAGGGCATCTCCTACATGATCGGGGCGGAAGTGCCCGGGGTGTTCGTGGACATCATGCGCGGCGGCCCGGGACTCGGGAACCTGGGACCCGAGCAGGCCGACATCAAGCTGGCCTGTCGCGGTCTCGGACACGGCAATACGCACGCCATCGTGCTGGCGCCGGCGACCCCGCAGGAGATGCTCGACATCGCCATGCTCTCCTTCGAGCTCGCCTTCCGCTACCGCAATCCGGTCGTGGTGGTGGGTGACGCCTATCTCGGCCAGATCACCGGCAAGGTCGTGCTGCCGGACCACATGGTGCAACCCGGCATCCCCGAGTGGGCCGTGTACGGCGACCACGCCCACAGGGACAACCTCATCACCTCGATCGACCTGGCCGAGGAGGACCTCGAACGCGCCAATCTCCGGCTCGAGGAGAAGTACGCCGCCATGTGGGCGCACGAGCAGCGGGCGGACCTGTACCGGGCCGAGGACGCGGAGATCCTGCTCGTGGCGTGCAACACGCCCGCCCAGCTGGCCAAGGGCGCAGTGGCCGAGCTGCGCCACGCCGGGGTGCCGGCGGGGCTGTTGCGGCCGGTCACCCTCTGGCCCTTCGCCGTCGACGCCCTGCTCGACCTCCTCAACCGCGTGTCGGACCTGGTGGTGGTGGAAGCCTCGAGCGGCCAGCTGGAGGACGAGATGCGCCTGGCGCTCAGCCACGCCGGTGTGCAGCGGCTCCCGCCGATCAGCCACGTCCGCCGCATGGGGGGAGTGCTGCCGTCACAGGCCGAGATCGTCCGCCACGTGCGGGAACTGCTCCGGAGCGACGGGGCCCCGGTGCCGGAGCGTGGCTCGGAGCCGGAGCGATGACGAGAACCGTCCTCTACCCGAGCTTCGAGCGCCACGACCACGGCGAGGGGGTGAAAGCCCACACCTTCACCTACTGTGCCGGCTGCGGGCACGGCATCGTCCAGAAGTTCCTCGCTGAGGCGATCGCCGAGCTGGGCGTCCAGGACCGCACCGTGCTCGTCTCGCCGGTGGGGTGCGCGGTCTTCTCCTACTACTACTTCGACGTGGGCAACACCCAGGCCGCCCACGGCCGAGCCCCGGCGGTGGCCATGGGTCACAAGACGGCCAACCCCGATGCCATCGTCGTCTGCTACCAAGGCGACGGAGATCTCGCCGCCATCGGCCTGGCCGAGATCGTCTCCACGGCGCAGATGGGGATGCCGATCACGGTGATCTTCGTCAACAACGCCATCTACGGGATGACCGGGGGGCAGATGGCGCCCACCACATTGATGGGCCAATGGACGACCACGACCCCGGAGGGCCGCGGGCCGCTCGCCGGCCCACCGCTCAAGGTGGCCGAGCTCATCGCCGGGCTCGACGGACCGGTATACGTCGAGCGGGTGGCGCTCTACGACAACCGCCGCCGCACCCACGCCAAGCGGGCCATCAAAAAGGCGCTCGAGCTGCAGGTGTCCGGCACCGGCTTCGCCATGATCGAGGTGCTGTCGGAGTGCCCGGTCCATCTCCACCTCGAGCCCGAGGAGTCCGAGGCCTGGGTGCGCGAGCAGATGGAGCCGGTTTTCCCTTTGGGCGTGAAGAAGGACGTCACCGGTACCGGAGGCGCCTTCCCCTCCATCCCGACCGCCTCGTTCGACGCCGAAGAGACGCTTCGGGCTCTGCACGCGCCGGTGGAGTGTCCCCCGCGCTTCGCCGAAGGGTTCCCAGTCCACCTGGACTCCGAGGACGTGAGCCTCAAGCTGGCCGGTTCGGGAGGAGACGGGGCGCAGACCGCCGCACTGCTCTTGACGGCAGCGGCCGTCAACGAGGGGTTCGACTCGACCCACATCCCCAGCTACGGACCGGAGTCGCGCGGTGGCACCTCGTACGCCGACGTCCACGTGGCCTCCGGCGAGGTGCTCTCGCCGGCCGCTCCCGCGCCGCACGTACTGTTGGCCTTCAACGCGCCCAGCCTGGCCAAGTTCGGTCCCAGCGTGCGGGCGGGGGGGACCATCGTCTACGACAACTCGGTGATCACCGTGCTTCCCGAGGGGATACCCGGGGAGGTCCGGCTGGTGGGCGCGCCCCTGGCCGAAGTGGCCAAGAGCCTCGGCGACGTCCTCGTGAAGAACGTCGTCGGCCTGGGGGTGCTGCAGGCGGCAACCGGCATCTTCCCACCGCAGAGCTTCCTGACCGCCATTCGGGGCGCGCTGGCCGACGACCCGGAGCTCATGGAGCTGAACGAGCGGGCCTTTCTGGCCGGGACCGAATTGCCCGAGGCGCGGCCCCCGCGAGCAGCGTCGTAGAGACCGGCGATCCGGTCGAAGACGGTGCACGCCGCGTGGCGGGCACGATGCGTTTGGAGCGAGCAGTGGCGGGAAACAACAGGGACATGGTTATGGACCTGCCGATTGCAATCATCATTGTGGCGATCGCAGCCGTGCTGGGGATCGTCGTTCACCCTGTTCTCTGGGTCATCCTGATCGCCGCGGCGCTGTGGCTCTTCGCACGGCGTGGCCATCGGCACGCGCACTACTGATCCCTGCCGGTACGACTCGCGCATCGGGCGCTGCCGGCTTGGCGTAGCTTGTCTCACGACACGTGCCTGGCAGCGAGGAGAACACGGTGGAAGAAGTAGCGGTTCCGACACTCGCCCCCGGCCGATTCGACCCGGTCATCGGCTCCTCGCGCGCGCGGGTGTTCGCCGGGGCCCTCGCCTCCGCCCGCAAGGAGCTCGACGGGAGGACCTTCTGGCACGTCAACTCGACGGCCACCGGCGGCGGCGTGGCGGAGATTCTGCAGTCGGTCCTGGGGTACCTCCGCGGCGCGGAGATCTCCACCCGATGGCTCACCATCGGCGGCGACGACGTGTTTTTCACCGTGACCAAACGGCTCCACCACATGATGCACGGCAAGCCGGGCGACGGCGGGGAGTTGGGCGCCGAGGAACGCGCCGTGTACGAGAAGGTGCTCGATCCAGAAGCCGAGAGTCTCCGCCGATTGATCGGACCCGGCGACGTGGTCGTCCTCCACGACCCGCAGACACTCGGCCTGGCAAAGGCCGTCAAGGAGGCCGGCGCCGGCGTCATCTGGACCTGCCACGTCGGCACCGACGCGCCCAACGAGAGATCCCGGCAGGCTTGGGCCTTTCTGCGCCCTTATCTGCACGGCACCGACCGTCAGGTCTTCTCCCGGGCTGCCTATCCGTGGGAGGGGTTGGACGACGCCGAGGTCGCCGTGATCCCCCCGTGCATCGACGCCTTCTCGCCGAAGAACCAGGACCTCTCCGAGGAAGAGGTTTCCGCCATTCTCGACATCTCGGCTGTCATCCCGGGGGCTGGCGCCACGGGCGCCGCCGCCTCCTTCGTGCGCGAAGACGGGCGAATGGCGCGTGTGCGCTCGCGGGCGATCATGTACGAACTCGGGCCGGTTCCCGTGGATGCTCCGGTGGTCACCGAGGTCTCCCGATGGGACCGGCTCAAGGACCACCGTGGGGTGATGGATGGTTTCGTCGAGTACGTACGCCATACCGAGTCGCACCTGATACTGGCCGGGCCGGCGCCGGCCGGGGTGAGCGACGATCCCGAGAGCGCGGACGTGCTCGAAGAGCTGGTGGGTTCCTGGCGGTCCCTACCGGATGGGGCCAAGCGGCGTGTGCACATCGCCTGTCTTCCCATGGACGACGTGGAACAGAACGCGGCGATGGTGAACGCCCTGCAGCGGCGCGCCGACGTCGTCATCCAGAAGAGCCTGGCCGAGGGCTTCGGCCTCACCGTGGCCGAGGCCATGTGGAAACGCCGGGCCGTGGTGGGAAGCCGGGTGGGAGGAATCCAGGATCAGATCGACGACGGCGTATCGGGCCGGCTTCTCGACGACCCCGCCGACCTTTCGTCGATGGGTGTGATCGTCGGCCAACTGCTGGACGATCCCGAGTCGCGCCGGCGCATGGGCGATGCGGCGCGCCAGCGGGTGGTCGACGAGTACCTGGCCCCTCGCTTCCTCACCCGCTATCTCGAGCTGGCCTCGTCGTTGCGGTAGGCAGAGCCGGACGTCGACGGGCTCACTTCGGCTCGGCGGCCCGGCGGCGGTTGTAGAGGCGGACGGCCCACAGGTAGGCCACAACGGCGATGGCCGCGCTCCATGCGACGGCGGCGACGGCGTGGTCGCCGGCTCCCGCGTGGGTGAGCAGTCCGCGGACGGTGTCGGCGACGGGGGTGAAGGGCTGGTACTCGGCGAACTGGCGCAGCCCCGTCGGCATGGTGGCCGTGGACACGAACCCGCTGCCGAGGAACACCAGCATGATCAGGATCATCGGCGTGTTGCTGGCGGTCTCCACGCTCTTGGCGGCCAAGCCGAGGGCGACGGCCAGCCAGATCAGCGCGAAGGCGAAAAGGGTCAGTATCCCGACAGCGCCGAGCCACTCGAGGGGACCTGCACCGGAGTGGAACCCGAGGCCGAAGGCGACCCCGACGAGGATGGCGCCGGCGGCGAGGGTTTGGAGGAGACTGCCGAGCACGTGCCCGGTGAGGACCGAGGCGCGGGCGATGGCCATGGTCCGGAAGCGGTCGATGATGCCGCCGGTCATGTCCATGGCGACCATGATCGAAGTGCCCTGGACGGCCGAGGCGATCGTGATCAGCAGCAGCCCGGGGACCACGTAGTCCAGATAGGCGTGGCGCCCCTGGTGGGCGCCGAGGCCGGCGCCGAGCTGGCCGCCGAAGACGTAGACGAACAGCAAGAGGAGCACGATAGGCAGACCCACGAGCATCAGCGTCAACGACGGGTAGCGGACCTGGTGCTTGAGGTTGCGGCGCAGCATGACCCGCGAGTCGCTGAGTGTGTGGGCGAGGGTGGTCATCGTTGCGCCCCTGCCTTTGGTGCCGACTCGTCGTCGGGCAGGCGATCGAGGTGGCTGCCGGTGACGGCGAGGAACACGTCATCGAGGTTCGGGGTGTGGATAGACAGTCTCTCGACGGCGATGGAAGCCTCGTGCAGCTCGTCGAGCAGCGCACGGAGCGAGTCCACGGTGTCGTCCGTGGGGACCTGGAGCACGAGCCGTTCCTGGTCGGCGGCAGACCTCGGGAGTAGCGTGGCGGCTGAGCGCAGCGGCTTGAGACCGGCGAAGTGGAGTCGGACGTGACCGCCTGGGACCCGGCTCTTCAGCTCTGCAGGGGTTCCTTCGGCGACGACGCGACCCTGGTCGAGCACCGAGATCCGGTCGGCCAGCTCGTCGGCTTCGTCGAGATACTGGGTGGTGAGCAGGATGGTGACGCCGGTCGAGGCGAGCTGTCGCACGATCTCCCACATGGTGAGGCGGCTGCGCGGGTCCAAGCCGGTGGTGGGCTCGTCCAGGAAGACCACACGGGGCTGGCCGACGAGGGTCATGGCGAGATCGAGTCGCCGTCGCATCCCGCCCGAGTAGAGCGACAGCACCTTGTCGGCGGCGTCGGCCAGGTTGAACTGCTCCAACAGCTCGTCCACCCGCCGCTTCGCAGCCTGGCGGCCCAAGTGGCGGAGGTCCGCCATCAAACGCAGGTTCTCGGCCCCGGTGAGCAGGTTGTCCACGGCGGAGAACTGTCCGGTGACGCCGATGACCGCCCGTACCCCGTCGGGATCGGCGACCACGTCGTGGCCGCCGACGTGCATGACGCCGGAGTCGGCCGAAATGAGTGTGGAGAGGATGCGGATCATGGTGGTCTTGCCGGCCCCGTTGGGACCCAACAGCGCCAGGATCGTGCCCTTGTCCGCCGTCAGGTCCACCTTGTCGAGGACCAGGTGGCTGCCGAACGACTTGCACACGTCCGTGGCCACGATCCCCGGCGCGCCGCACCGCGCCCCGTCGCCCCGCTCCCCGCCCCGGCCGGTCATCGCACGGTGCCTTGTCGGTGGGGGACCGGCACCTCGGGGAGCTCGCCGGTGGCCTGCAGCGCCCGGCGCCGCTGCGTCCACTCGCTTTCGAGCACGGGGAGCCGCTCCACCAGGAAATCGGCGAACGCGGCCCACTCCAGCAGGATCGCCCGCCGCTCGGGCGCGGCGTCGGCCAGCAGGCGCAGACCCTCCCGGGCCAGCTCGCCCTGCTCCTGGTACTCCGAGATGTCGAAGCCGCCCATGGCGTTGGACGACGACGGGTCGATGCTCACCCGGTCCATCCGTTCGCCCGCCGCCCGTGATCGCCGGATGAGCCGGAGGGTCTCGAGCGTGTTGACCGCCCCGGCGATGGCGCTTCGGCTTGCCAGCAGAGCGTCGGCCAGCTCGCTGATGCTCTGCTCCCGGGGTTCGCAGACCGCCAGGTACCCGATCAGCCGGCCCACCATCGGCGCCATCCCGTAGCGCCGGGAATAGAGCCGGCCGGCATGGTCGGCGAACGTGATCTCCTCGTCGGTCGGCACGCTGTCACCCTACAGAATTTCCTGAGATAACACAAATCTCTGTTATCCTACTCGGAGCGTCGGCGGTCTCGGCTCTCAGAAAGGGCTGCCCCCGATGTCCGCCGGGGGGGCGGACCGCCCGGCTGGAGGCTGCCGACGCGCACCTGCTCGGCTGCCCAGTCGCACCATTCGATGAGGGCGGCGTAGAAGCGGCGGCCGAAGTCGATGGTCAGCCGCGCCCCCCGGGACGTTCGGTCGGCGGACCAGTCCTTGTGGGCAAGGGCCGTCTCGATCTGCTCGAGGTGCCGGACGTACTCCCTGCGGTCGCGCTCGAGAAGGCCGATGGCCTCCTCGGCGGGAACAGCCCACAGGCAGAAGATGCGCAGAAGGGCCTCGAAGCGCACCGAGTAGTCCGGCTCCTCGCGCAGCCAGGTCCGCAGGGCTTCGATCCCTTCGGGGGTGGTCCGGTAGACCTTTCGGCCCCGTGGGCCCTCGCCGGTCTGGGCGATGAGGCCCTCGGCGGACAGCTTGGCCAGCTCTGGATAGGTCTGGCTGTGCTGGGCGGGCCACACGTTGCCCATGGAGGCGGCGAAGTAGCGCGACAGGTCGTAGCCGCTCATGGGCTCGTCGCCATGATCGCCGCCACCGCTGCTGCCCTGCTCGGCTCCCTGGTGGCCGCCCTCTTCCTGCCGGCCCGTTCGGCCGGCGAAGTCACGATCTCCGCGGAGGTCCCGGCGGCACGCGTCGTGCAGCGGGTCGGCGCCGGCGCTGCTGGAGCGGTGAGCCCGTCGACGATCGCACTTCACCCGGCCTTGCGGCCGACGATGGCCATGAGTCCCGGGGGTAGCTCCTCGTCGCCGAAGGACCTCGACACCGTCGCCGCCACGCCGTGACGCTCGAGGAGCGCCGGCACCCTGGCCGTGTCGATGAGGACGTTGTCGTGGCGTTCGTCGTCTCGTCGCCATGACCCGTCGTCCTGGCGGACAAAGGTGGTCATGACCCGCACGTGCCGGTTCGGCGCCGGGACCGAGAACTCCGTCATCAGCACCCAGTCGTCGGCTCGCCAGATCCGAGGCGGCTGGTTCACCCGGCTGGCTCCCCACTGCAAGTCGCACAGGTCGATGGCCATGATGCCGCCTGGGAGAAGAGACGTGGCGATGACCACCAGTGCCTCCTCCACCTGCTGCTCCTCGTCCAGGTAGTTGAGTGCGTGGCCCACCCCGACGACGGCGTCAGCAGCAGGGACCGGATCGAGCGGAAGGGTCAAAGGTCGGATGTCGGCCGCACCGGAGACGTGGGAACGCGCCAGTCGGAGCGTGGCCTCGGACGCATCGGTGGCGACGACGCGCAAACCGGCAGCCACCAGATATGCGGTCAGCAGTCCGCTCCCGCATCCGATCTCGACCACCAGGCCGTGGCGTTGCCGCACGGACTCGAGGATCCTGAGAATTCCCGGCGCGCAGGCCTCCGCGTGGAACCCGAAGCCGAGATGGTGAACGAGCGCGAGGTCGTCTCGGTAGTAGGGGGCATCGCCGCGCCGGCCCGGTTCCACGGTCCCCAGTATCGCCGCCGAGGCCGGATGTACCCTCTGATCGACAGCGGAGGAGACGGAGATGCATCCGGTTGAGGAGGACTGGGATCGGGGCATCGCCATAGTGGCTCATCCCGATGACCTCGAGTACGGGGCGGCCAGCGCCATCGCCAGGTGGACGGCGCAGGGCAAGCATCTCAGCTACCTGCTGGCCACTCGCGGCGAGGCGGGCATCGCCGGCATGCCCCCCGACAAGACAGGACCGCTGCGCGAGAGCGAACAGCGCCGTAGTGCAGAGGTCGTCGGAGTGACCGACGTGCAGTTCCTCCAGCATCCGGACGGTGCCGTCGAGTACGGGCTCCCGCTGCGCCGGGATATAGCCGGGGCCATCCGGCAGGTCCGCCCGGAAGTCGTGTTCACCATGAACTTCGAGCTGACCTGGGGCGAGGCAGGCGGCGTCAACCACGCCGACCATCGAGCTGTCGGCCTGGACGCCCTCGACGCATGCAGGGATGCTGCCAACGAGTGGATGTTCCCGGAGGCAGGACCGGCATGGACCGGGATCAAGGGTCTGTACGTCGCCGGCGCCTCGTCACCGACCCATTACGTCGACGTGTC
>DATHCF010000408.1:0-12382 GCA_035319705.1 Acidimicrobiales bacterium
AGCCCCGTCCGCTACCTGGTTCGCAGCTATACGCCGAGCATCGAGACGGCCGGCCTGCACCGGAGCCGACGGTGATCGCATCCCCCAACACAACGACCACGATGTCGACGCCGACGTCGACTGCGGTGACGCGGGGCTGACAAGGCCCTGAGGGGCGGCGGGCCCCGGCTGTTCGCCGGGGCCCGCGTCCCGCGTCCGGGCATGTGCCGCTTCCATACGGTCGGGTAGCTTTTCGCCGCCGGGGACCTCCCGGTTTCCCGAGGGGCGAAGAGGACGTACCCGGCGATGGTGGATCGATTCTTCGACGCGCTGGGCCGGAGCGTCGTCCGCTTCCGCTGGGTCGTGGTCGCGCTCTGGATCGCCGGGACGGTGGCGGCCCTGTCCCTTCTCCCGAGCCTGTCCAGTCAGGTGAACGACAACAACGGTGCGTTCCTGCCGGCCGGCGCGCCGAGCAACCTTGCTGCCCGCCTGGCCGAACCGCTCATCGGCCCGACCACGCACAGCTCGGTCCCGGTGGTGGCCGTCACCTCCGGCTCCAGCCTCGACCAAGCCGACGGGGCCGCCCTGCAGCGGCTGCTCGGCCGCCTGTCCACCGTCCGGAGCGTCCTTTCGGTGCAGTACCTGGCCACCTCCCCGGACGGCAGGGCAGCCGAGCTGCTGGTGGTCTCGTCGGTCTCGCCATTCGACGCTTCACCAGGCACCACGCTCGTCGATCACCTGGACAGCGCCGTGCGGTCGGTGCCGCACCCGGGCGACCTGCGGGTCTATCTGTCGGGCGGGCTCGCCACCAATGCCGCGCTCCAACAGCAGT
The DNA here is from genome assembly GCA_035319705.1 of Acidimicrobiales bacterium. Taxonomy (GTDB): domain Bacteria; phylum Actinomycetota; class Acidimicrobiia; order Acidimicrobiales; family UBA8190; genus UBA8190. The sequence continues at coordinate 812 of DATHCF010000408.1, forward strand.
CGGCCAGGCAGGGACGGCAGATCCAGGACGCCTCCATCCTCTTCATCCTGCTGTTGTTGCTCGTCATCTTCCGCTCCGCCCTGGCACCGTTCATCACCCTCATCCCCTCCGCTCTGGTGCTGCTCGTCTCCGGAGCCTTCATCGGGGCGCTGGGCAGCGCCCATGTCCTGCAGGTGTCCTTCTTCACCCAGATCCTCCTCATCGTGCTGATCCTGGGCGCCGGCACCGACTACGGGCTGTTCCTGGTCTTCCGGGTGCGCGAGCAGCTGTTCGCCGGCAGCCACCCCCACGAGGCCGTCGTCTACGCCCTGCGCAGGGTGGGTGAGTCGATCGCCGCTTCGGCCGCCACCGTGATCGTGGCGCTGCTCACCCTGCTCCTCGCCAGCTTCGGGCTCTACCACGATCTCGGGGTCCCCCTCGCCATCGGTATCGCCACCATGCTGGTGGCCGGGCTCACCCTGCTCCCGGCCTTGCTGGCCATCTTCGGCCGCCCCCTGTTCTGGCCGACCAGAGCCGTGTCCCGCGAGCCGTCGGTGGGGCTGTGGGGGAAGGTGGCGGCCAGCATGGTGCGCAAGCCGCTCGTGACGCTCGCGTCGGGAGTGGCCGGCCTCGGCGTGCTGGCCCTGTTCGCACTGGGGTTCTCGCCGTCCGGCTTCGGTGGCGACGTGGCTGCACCGTCAGGGTCGGGGGCGGCCAAGGGCAACGCGGCGGTGGCGTCGTTCTTCCCGGAGTCGACCTTCAACCCCACCAACGTCGTCATGCGCTTTCCCGTGTCGGTGTGGGCCGACCCCGGCCAGCTGGCCGCGGCGTCAGCGGGACTGCGCCGCAGTGGGAGGTTCACCACCATCGCCGGCCCGCTCGACCCGAACGGCATCGCGATGAGCCCGGGCGAGCTTGCTGCGGTGTACCGGGCGGTCTCCCCCTACGGCTCGGCACAGGACCTCGCTCGCATGTCGTCGGTGCCACCGGCGGGATCGCAGGTTTCGGCCGCTGTGTACGGCACCTACTTGGCGACGGCCCGCTACATCAGTGCCGACGGACACACCGTGCAGTGGGCGACCGGCCTCAGAGCCGGTGACGCCGGGACCACCGCCGCCATCGACGCCGTGCCGAGGATCCGTGCGGCGGTGACCGCAGTGGCGCAGCGGGCGGGCGCGTCGGCCAGCGGAGTGGCCGGCGAAGCGCCGGCCTTCTACGACATCAGCTCGATCTCGGACAACGACGTGAGCAAGATCGTGCCGGTGGCCATCATCGCCATCGGCGTGCTGCTGGCCATCGTGCTGCGGAGCCTGGTGGCTCCCTTGTACCTCATCTCGAGCGTGCTGCTTTCGTACCTGGCCTCCCTGGGCATCGCCGTGATCGTCTTCATGAAGGTCTCCGGCCAGGCCGGGATCATCTTCCTTTTGCCCTTCCTCATGTTCATCTTCTTGCTGGCGCTGGGTGAGGACTACAACATCCTGGTCATGACGCGCATCCGCGAAGAGGCCAGGCGCGACGCGCTCGGCCGTGCCGTCGTCCGGGCCGTGGGGGCGACCGGCCCCACCGTCACCTCCGCCGGGCTCGTCCTGGCCGGGAGCTTCGTGGTGGTGGCCGTGGTGGGGGGCTCCGGAGCCGGAAACGGCGAGATCCGGGTGATCGGCGTGGGGCTGGCCGTGGGCATCCTGCTCGACACCTTCGTGGTGCGCACGGTGCTGGTGCCTGCCGCCGTGAAGATGCTGGGCCGCTGGAACTGGTGGCCCTCTGCCATGGCCGGGGGCCGCGGCCAGGGCTGAGCGGTCCGCTACCGGGGCCCGCCCGGGCACGTATATCCTGGTGACCCGGCCATCGGCCGCCGCCGCCGGCCTCCGGGCGCCCGACCCGGCTGCCGGAGCGGTTGCCAGCGGCTCTTCACTTCGACCAGGACTGTTCGTGCGCACGTACTCACCCAAGGCTTCCGAGATCGCCAAGAGCTGGCACGTGGTCGACGCCGACGGCGTGGTGCTGGGGAGGCTGGCCACCGAGGTGGCGTCGGTCCTGCGGGGCAAGCACAAGGCGACCTTCGCCCCCCATCTCGACACCGGCGACCACGTGATCGTGGTGAACGCCGCCAAAGTGGTGCTGACCGCGGGCAAGGCCGAGGCCAAGCTCGCCTACCGCCACAGCGGCTACCCCGGCGGGCTCCGGGCGCGCCCGTACGCCGAGCTGCTCGCACACCAGCCCGAGGAGCTGGTGCGCCGGGCGGTGCGGGGCATGCTGCCCCGCACCTCCCTGGGACGGGCCCAGCTCAACAAGCTGAAGGTGTACGCCGGACCGGACCATCCGCATCAGGCCCAGCAGCCGGAACCGCTCGTGCTCGACGAGCGGGCCCGAGCGCGCGTCTGACACCGGCCCGAGCCGCTCCCAGGACAAGCGAAAGGATCTTTCGGCAGTGCCAACCACCGAGAAGCGTCCCGCACCGCTCAGCCACGGCACCGGCCGCCGCAAGGCGGCGGTGGCCCGGGTTCGGGTGCGTCCCGGGCAGGGGACGATCACCGTCAACCGCCGCCCCTTCGAGCAGTACTTCACCTCCGCCACCCACCGCATGGTGGTCACCGAGCCGCTGCGGCTGGCGAATGTGACCGAGAGCTACGACATCGACGCCACTATCGACGGCGGCGGCGTCTCGGGCCAGGCCGGGGCGCTGCGGCTCGGCATCGCCCGGTCCATGGTCGAGGTCGACCCCCAGCTGCGGCCGACGCTCAAGAAGGCCGGGCTGCTCACCCGCGACGCCCGCGAGAAGGAGTCCAAGAAGTACGGCCTCAAAAAGGCACGCAAAGCCCCGCAGTACTCCAAGCGGTAGTCGGCCGGTGGACGTCCGGTTCGGCACGGACGGCATACGCGGGGTCGCCAACGCCGATCTCGGCGTCGAGCTGGTGCTGGCCCTCGGCAGGGCGGCGGCGCGGGTGCTGCCCGCCGGCTGCTTCGTGGTCGGCCGCGACACCCGCCGCTCGGGGCCGCTTCTGCAGAGCGCCTTGTCGGTGGGGCTGGCCAGTGAGGGCGCCGACGTGGTCGACGTCGGGGTCCTGCCCACCCCGGCGGTGGCGTGGGTGTCCGCCGAGCGCGGGCTGCCGGCCGCAGTGGTCTCAGCTTCGCACAACCTCTTCGCTGACAACGGGGTGAAGCTGTTCGCCCCGGGCGGCTGCAAGCTCTCGGACGCCACCGAGGAGTCCATCGAGGCCGAGCTGGAGCAGATCCTCTCCGGCTCGGGCCACGCCGCTCGTCCCACCGGCCGCGCCGTGGGGGAGCTGTGTGCCGATCCGGAGGCGGCCGAGTCCTACGTCGAGCACCTGGTGTCGCTGGCCGGCCGAGCGGACTTGAGCGGGCTGCACGTGGTGGTGGACTGTGCCAACGGCGCCGCCAGCACGGTGGCGCCGGCCGTGCTGCGCCGGCTGGGGGCGCGCGTGGACGCCGTGTCCGACCGTCCCGACGGCACCAACATCAATGCCGGCTGCGGCTCGACCCATCCCGAGGCGCTGGCCGCCGAAGTGCGGGCGCGCGGCGCGGACGTGGGTCTCGCCCTCGACGGCGACGCCGATCGGCTGGTGGCCGTCGACCACCACGGCGAGCTGGTGACCGGCGACGAGCTGCTGGCCATGTTCGCCCTGGACCTGGCCGCACGGGGGGAGCTGGCCGGTGACGCAGTGGTGGTCACGGTCATGTCGAACCTCGGCCTGCGGCTGGCCATGGAGGCGCACGGCGTCGCCGTGCGCGAGACACCGGTGGGGGACCGCTACGTGCTCGAGGCGCTGGAGGCCGGCGGGTTGGCGCTCGGTGGAGAGCAGTCGGGCCACATCGTCTTCCGCCGGCTTTCCACCACCGGCGACGGCACGCTGACCGGCGTGCTGCTGCTCGAGCTGCTGGCACGTGCCGGTCGGCCGCTGGCCGAGCTGGCACGCGGCTCCATGCAGCGCCTGCCCCAGGTGCTTCAGAGCGTCTCAGTGGAGCGCCCCACGGCGGTGGTCGAATCCGATCCCGTGCGCAAGGAGCTCGACGCCGTGCGTCTCGCCCTCGGCGAGTCCGGGCGCGTTGTGCTGCGCGCCAGCGGCACCGAGCCGGTGGTGCGGGTGATGGTGGAGGCCACCGACCAGAAGACCGCCGTCGAGTCGGCGGAGCGCCTGGTGCAGACGGTGACGTCGGTCGCCGAGGCGCAGGCCCGGCGCCCGCTGTCGCCGTAGGCTGGCCGTATGTGCGGGATCATCGGCGCCACCGGCGGCGACGACGTGGTGGCGGTGCTGCTCGACGGCCTCGAGCGCCTCGAATACCGCGGCTACGACTCGGCCGGGGTGGTGCTGCAAGCCGGGGGCGAGCTGTGGCGCGCCCGCGCCGCTCGTGGCACGCGCTCGCTCGACGACCTGCGCCAGGTGGTGGAAGGCGCGGAGGGGGCGCCCTCGCATTCCCAGGCCGGCATCGGTCACACCCGGTGGGCCACCCACGGGCATCCCACCGAGCTCAACGCCCACCCTCACCTCGACTGCACCGGGCGGGTGGCGGTAGTGCACAACGGGATCATCGAGAACTACCGGGAGCTGGCGGCCAAGGCGGCGGCCAACGGACACGTGTTCAGCTCCGACACCGACACCGAGGTGTTCGCCCATCTGGTGGAGGACGAGCTGTCGGCCGGCTGCTCGTTGGCCGAGGCGGTGCGGGCCACCTTGCGCACCATCCGCGGCGCCTTCGCCGTGGTGGTGGTGTGCGCCGGCGAGCCGGGCACCCTGGTGGCGGCCCGGCGGGTGTCGCCGCTCGTGGTGGGGCTCGGCGACGGGGAGGACAGCGGATACGTCGCCTCGGACATCGCCGCCATCCTCGGGCGGACGCGACGGTTGTGGACCCTCGACGACGACCAGGTGGTCGAGGTGCGGCCCGGGTCGATGCGGGTGACCACGCTGGCCGGAAAGCAGATCGAGCCGACGGCGCTCAGCGTCGACTGGGACCTCCAGGCCGCCGAGAAGGGCGGCTTCGACGACTTCATGAGCAAGGAGATGCACGAGCAGCCGCGCGCCGTGGGCGACACCCTGCTCGGGCGCATGACGGCGGACGGGACCTTGGTGCTCGACGAGCTGCGCATCGACCCGGAGGTGCTGGCCGAGGCCGAGCGCATCGTGGTGGTGGCCTGCGGGTCGAGCTATCACGCCGGCCTGGTGGCCAAGCACGCCATCGAGCGGTGGGCCAGGCTCGGTTGCGAGGTGGACATCGCCTCAGAATTCCGTTACCGCGATCCCGTGCTCGACGAGCGCACGCTCGTCGTCGGCATCAGCCAGTCGGGCGAGACCATCGACACCCTGCAGGCGCTGCGCGAGGCGCGCCAATGGGGAGCCAAGGTGCTGGTGGTGGCCAACGTGGTCGACTCCTCCATGGCGCGCGAGGCCGACGGGGTGCTCTACACGCATGCCGGTCCGGAGATCGGGGTGGCCGCCACCAAGACGCACCTGGCGCAGCTCGTTGCCATGGAGGTCCTGGCGCTGTACCTGGCCCAGCTGCGCGGCAAGCTGTCGCCGGCCGACGCCCGCCTGCTGTTCGCCGATCTGGCCGCTCTCCCCGGGCTGCTCGAGACCACATTGGCCCGCGAGGCGGACGTGGCCCGGGTGGCGCGCCGATTCGCCGAGGTGCGCGACTTCTTCTTCCTCGGCCGCCACGTGGGCCTGCCCGTGGCGCTCGAAGGGGCGCTCAAGCTGAAGGAGATCGCCTACGCGCGCGCCGAGGGTTATCCGGCCGGCGAGCTCAAGCACGGTCCCATTGCCCTCATCGAGCCCGGCACGGTGGTGATGGCGGTGGCCACCCGCACCCCGCTGTGGGAGAAGGTGATGGACAACGTGGCCGAGGTGCGCGCCCGCGGCGCAACCGTGGTGGTGGTGGCCAACGACGGCCATGCGGCGGCGGCCGAGGCGGCTGACGAGGTGCTGTGGGTACCCGAGACCCATCCGCTGTTCGCCCCGGTGCTCGACATCGTCCCCCTGCAGCAGTTCGCCTACCACGTGGCGAAGTTGAGAGGCTGCGACGTCGACCGGCCGCGCAATCTGGCCAAGACCGTCACCGTCGAGTGACGGCGGCGGCCTCCCACCGGGTCGACCCAGCGGTACCCGGTCAGCCGTCGCCGGCCGGCATCTGTCAGTCGATCCAAATCGACTGACACACCCCAGTCGTAGGGTGCCCTCGGTGGCCCACCGTACGACCGGTCGTGCGGACATCAGGACCACGCGGACATAAACGCCGCGAAGAACATTCTTCGGGCCGGCTTGGCCCGTCAGGGAGCTTCGGCTGTCTGAGAAGCGCTCTATTTTGGTGCACAGCCCCAGTCGATCCAGCTGCCATGTGGATGGACGAAGGCGAGTAATTCTTCGTCTCGACGGCCGTCGGTGAACACGACGAGCCCGAGGAGGCTGGGAGTGTTCCCCTCGTCGGCCGGCGCGTCCACATCGCCGAAGGCGTCGACCACCCCCGGCCCTTCCGCGCTCACCCATGCCAGGCGACGAGCTGATGAAACGGCGTCCAGCACGTTGGCGAATTCGGCGCGGCGCTCCACCGGCAGGTAGGCGAATGCCCACGTGGTCACCACCACCGGGGTGCAGCCTTCGGGGATGCGATCGATGGCGGCGGCGAGGTCGTCCACCGCGTCACCCTCCACGACCTCCGGAGGTGAACGCCGGGCCTCGGCGAAGGCGAGGCGGGTGCGCTTCAGCCGGCCGGTGTCCGGCCATACCAGAGCCAGCTGCCACTGCACGGCGTCGTCGCTGGAAAGGTCGACGGGGCTCCGGTCGAGTCCGAGACGCGCCGCTATGGCCGGCAATCGGCGTGCGATCGGCGGATGCCCGCCCCGTACCTCGCTCCGGACCCTGACGGCGGCATCCGGCGGACCGGTGCTCCCAGCGGGTCCGTAGTCGAGGAGGTATCGGTCGCAGAGCAGGTTGAGCCCTGCACTGCATCCGATGTCGAGCAGACCGAGCGGTTGGCCGAGCTGCATCGCCACCTGAGTGAGGGCGGGTCCCAACGCGGCGGAGCGGCCGACTTCGTTCGTGTTGGTGTGCCGGGTTTGCAGCAGTCCGGCGATGGCTTCTCGCTGGTCGAGACAGACCTCGACGAAGAGCGGACCGGGATCAGCCTCCGATGCACCTGCGTACACCTGGGAAAGCGGATGCTCGAGACCCCCGAGCACCAAGTAGTGGACGGCGGCCAGGAGCATGTTGGGCAGGTGCGCGTGCGGCGGTGCGTCGGCCACCAGGCCGAGGACTTCGTTGTCGTCGGCCACTGCCCGGCAGATCCGTTGGTAGAGCGGGGAGTATGCGCCGCACTGCGTATCGGCGAACCATCTCCAGAGGTCGGAGAGGCCGGAACTCATCGACCGTCACTCTTACAGGCGCCAGGGTGTCTGGCGACAGCCTGCCCTTGCGTCTCAGTGGTCGATTGGGCAGGCTCAACCCGCAGCTTCATGGGTGAGGTGGATATGACGATCTCCGATCTGGCGCTTCTGGCGGCGATAAGGCATCGCGGGGGAGCGCTCGGAATTCTGATCCTCGTAGTCTTCCTCGCCGCCATCGTGTGGCTCGCCGTCGCCTGGTCCCGGCAGAAATCACGAGCGGACAGAGCCGAAGCAGCGCTGGCGTCACTGCGCTCTGCCTACGACCGGCTGTCGGGCGCGACGACGCCACCGAGCCAGGTCTCCTCGCCCGCGCCCCCGCCGCCGCCCTCCCCGCGCACCCCTCCGAGCGCACCAGGCCCGCCCCCCTTCCCTCCGAGCGCACCAGGCCCGCCCCCCTTCCCGCCGAGCGCACCAGGCCCGCCCCCCTTCCCTTCTTGACCGCGACGAGACACTCGGTCGTCTGCCGGTCCCGGGCGCTCGAGACGCCATCGTCGTGTGCGTTCGAGGAGGATCCCCGGCGCCTGTCTCGTACTACCGTCGTTCGTGTGAGTCCTCTTCGGGAGTCGCCGCACGGCCCCCCGACGGGCCCCTCGGGCGTGCGCGGGCTCGGCATCGACGTGGTGGAGGTCGAGCGCCTGCGTCGCGCCCTGGCCCGCCGCCCGCGCCTGGCCGATCGGCTGTTCACCGACGCAGAGCGCGCCTACGCCGGGCGCGCCGCGGACCCCGGTCCCTCTCTGGCGGCGCGCTTCGCCGCCAAGGAAGCGGTGGCCAAGGCGCTCGGGGTCGGTATCGGCGCCGTGTCCTGGCGCGAGGTGGAGGTGGTACGCGCCGGCACCGGCGCCCCGGGGCTGGCGCTGTCCGGGCGCGCCGCGGCGTTGTCGGTTGCGCGCGGCGTGGACCGCTGGCACCTGTCACTCAGCCACACCGCCGGCCTGGCCATGGCGGCCGCCCTGGCCGAGTCGCTTCCCGGCAGCTCGCCGCACGGACACGAAGCGGGGGTGCGGTGAAGCCGGTGCTCGGCGTGGCCGAGATGAAGGCCGTCGACGCCGCCGCCCTCGACACGGTGTCGGAGGCGACCTTGGTGGAGCGCGCCGGCACGGCAGCCACCGTCGCCGCCTTGGAGCTGATGGGCGGCGCCTATGGGCGGCGGGTGGTGGTGGTGGCCGGCAAGGGCAACAACGGCGCCGACGGCAGAGTGGTGGCCGAGCGCCTCGGCCGGCGCGGGGCGCGCGTCGGGGTGGTCGACGCGGCGGAAGCACCAGAGCGCATCGGGCTGGCGCGCAGCGTCGACCTGGTGGTCGACGCCGCCTACGGCACGGGCTTTCGCGGTGAGTACAAAGCGCCGTCGGTTCCCTCCGGCGTACCGGTGCTCGCCGTCGACATCCCCTCGGGCGTGGACGGCGACACGGGCGAGGCGCACGGCGAGCCGTTGCGGGCGGACGTCACGGTCACCTTCGCCGCCCTGAAGCCCGGACTGCTGCAGGGCGACGGCCCGCTTCTCGCCGGGCGGGTCGAGGTGGCCGACATCGGCCTCGACGTGTCCGGGGCCCGCATCTGGGTGGTGGAGGACACCGATGTCGCAGGCACGCTGCCGCCGCGGCCGCGCGCCGCGCACAAGTGGCAGAGCGCGGTGGCGGTGGTGGCCGGCTCGCCGGGCATGACCGGGGCAGCGCGGCTGTCCGCCCTCGGGGCGTATCGGGCGGGCGCCGGCATGGTGCGCCTCGGGATCCCCGGTGCCGACCCGGACGACCTGCCGGTGTCGGAGGCGGTGGGCCGGGCGCTGCCCATGGAGCAGTGGGCGGGCGAGGCCCTGGAGATGGCCGACCGCTGCCGGGCGCTCGTGGTGGGGCCGGGCCTCGGACGCTCGACGTCCACCGTGGGGGCGGTGCGCCGGCTGGTGGCGACGTTCCCGGGACCGGTGGTGGTGGACGCCGACGGGCTGTACGCGCTCGGGAGCGGGGGCGAAGCCGCCGAGGCCCTGGCCGACACCGCCGGGCCGGTCGTCCTCACCCCGCACGAGGGCGAGTTCGAGCGGCTGACCGGTGCACGGCTCGGCGCCGACCACATCGGCGCGGCGCGCCGCGCCGCCGCCGAGCTGGGCGTGGTGGTGCTGCTCAAGGGCCCGACCACCGTGGTGGCCGGGCCGTCCGGGGAGGTGCGCCTGGCCACCCGCGGGTCGCCGCGACTCGCCACCGCCGGCACCGGCGACGTGCTGTCGGGGGTGGTGGGGGCCTTCTGCGCCCGGGGCCTTCCGCCCCTGCTCGGCGCCGCCCTGGCCGCCCACGTGCACGGGGCGGCCGCCGCCCTCGGACCGCCCCAGGGGATGGTGGCGGGCGACCTTCCCGATCTGGTGGCGCGCTGGCTGTCCGGCTGCTGCGGTGGCTGACCCGGCGCCGGTCACCGTGACGGCGGACGCGCCACGGCACGAACGCCATGGCGCCATGGCGGGGCCGCCTGCGCAGCGGCCGGTATGGGCCGAGATCGACCTCCGGGCGGTGCGGCACAACTGCGAGCTGCTGCGCCGGATGGTGGCCCCGGCCCGGCTGTGCGCCGTGGTCAAGGCCGACGCTTACGGGCACGGCGCCGCGCCGGTCGCCGCCGCCGCCCTGGAGGCGGGGGCCACCTGGCTGGCGGTGGCGCTCGTCGAGGAGGGGGCTGCCCTGCGCCGGGCCGGCATCAGCGCCCCGGTGCTGCTGCTGTCGGAGCCGCCGCCATCGGCCATGGAGGAGGTGGTGGCGCACGACCTCACCCCGACCGTCTACACCCGCGAAGGGACCCGGGCGCTCGCCGCTGCCGCAGAAGCGGCGCGTCGGGTGGTGGAGGTCCACGTGAAGGTGGACACCGGCATGCACCGGGTTGGGGCGGACCCCGAGGACGCCGAGGCGATCGTGCGGGCGGTGGCGGGGGCCGCCCAGCTGCGGTTCGCGGGGCTGTGGACGCACTTCCCCGTGGCCGACGGGACGTCCGAGGAGGACCGCGCCTTCACCCTCGGCCAGCTCGAGCGCTTCGCCGCCCTGCGCCGAGCCCTGGCCGACGCCGGGCTCGAGGCCGGCGTGCACCACGCCGCCAACTCGGCCGGGGCGCTGTGCTACCCGTCGGCGCGTCTGGACATGGTCCGCTGCGGCATCAGCGTCTACGGCTTGAGCCCCGCACCCCATCTCGGCCCGGTCTTCGAGGCGGCCACCGGTGACCGGCTGTGGCCGGTCATGTCGCTCTTCGGCCGTGTCTCGCTGCTGCGCACCCTGCGGGCCGGCGAGCGCCCGTCCTACGGGCGCCGCTACCCGCTGCCGGAGACGTCGGTGGTGGCCACCGTCCCGCTCGGCTACGCGGATGGCATGCCCCGGCGCTACTTCGAGGCCGGCGGCACCGTCCTCGTCGGCGGGGAGCGCCGTCTGTTGGCCGGCACCGTCACCATGGACCACATCGTGGTCGACTGCGGACCGGATCCCGCCGTGCGGGTGGGCGACGAGGTGGTGCTCGTCGGCCGCCAGAGCGGGCAGTCCATCTCGGCCTGGGACTGGGGGCGCACTCTCGGCACCATCGCCTACGAGGTCACCTGTGGCATCGGACCCCGGGTGCCGCGGGTGGTAGTGGACGCATGAGCCGTCGCCGGACCCCGGCACCGGGGCCGCGGGCACGGCCATACTTGGGTCGAGAGGCGCGGTGGGCGGCCAGGGGAGGGACATGAGCGACAGAAGGGCGAACGGGCGTGGCGGTGGGCGGCGGTGGTGGGTGCCGGCGGTGGCCGTCGGCGTGGCCGGGGCGGCGGCCGGGGCACTGGCCGCACAGCACCGCGCCGTGCGACGGGCACTGGCCGAGGCGCACGCGGAGGCCGGTGCCGAGCAGTTGGAACTGCCGGCCGACGTCGTCCGCCACGAGGTGGTGACCGGCGACGGGGCGCGCATCTGCGTGGTGGAGCGCGGACGGGGACCGGCGCTGCTCCTGCTGCACGGGATGCTGCTGTCGAGCGAGATCTGGGTGCATCAATTCACCGACCTGGCCGACCGCTACCGGGTGGTCGCCGTCGACCTGCGCGGGCACGGCCGCTCCACCGCCGGCGAACGCCCCCTCGACATCGCCACCATGGCCGACGACGTGCACGCCGTGGTCGAGCAGCTCGGCCTCGAGGGCTGTCTGCTCGTGGGCCACTCCATGGGCGGGATGGTGGCGCTCCAGCTGGCGCAGCAGCTCGACCGCAA
>DATHCF010000409.1:0-47137 GCA_035319705.1 Acidimicrobiales bacterium
TGCCAGGACGAGCTCGTCATCCCCATACCTGGGGCCACCAAGGCCTCTCACGCGACAGAGAACGCTGGCGCACTGAACTGGCGGCTCCACGAGGAGGAGTTCGCCATGCTCGACCAGATCAGTCGAGGCTGATGCGAAGCAGGGCTCGGCACTCAATCGTCCTTCCCGTGAAGAAGAGGCCAGCTTGCGAGATGAAACGGAACGTCGGTGCCATCCGTCTTCACGTGCCAGATCTTTGCTCAACTTGATTACCCCGGACGACTCGGGATAGCCGAATCGGGGGCTGCCGAGAGGCGCGCGAACGGCGACCATACCGAGCAGAACATGCTGCTCTGCATGGTTGCACCAACGAGGAGAAGTACCAGGGTTGGGACGATGCACGTCGGCTAGCGTGTCGTGATGGCCGGCGACGACCTCGCGGAGAGGCTTATCCAAGCCCTTGGCCAGTTCGCGGAAGTAACCGACGCGGTGACCCCTGATGAGGCCATGCGCTTGCTGGACGACGTGGCCATGGAGGTCTTTTGGCGAGACTGGCCCAACATCAGTTCATGGGCAGGCGCTCTATGGCGGCGACTGGATGAGGATCTTGGCGGTCCTGCTCGACCACCTCAAGACCCTGGCCTCGACGAAGTTGGCGAAAGCGGCTGATGGTGAGTGGTCCGATGCGGCCCTCACCCCTCTATTCGCCACTTCTGTCGACCGGAAGATGAGACGCCCCCAGAGATCTCGCCCAGAGGTGATCCCGGTCCTTCGAGCACTGAACCATGGTGACACGCGTCTTCTCTCGTGGTGCCGGACCTCGAAGGAACGGTGCTTGACATCGCCGTCCGCGCCTTGGGGTAGCTGCTCGCATGAGCCCAAGCACCCGGGGCTTCGAGTTCTGTGCGCCCGCAGGGTCTCGGTGAGAGTGCCTGAGGTGATCCTTGTACCACCAGTGGTTGATCACAAGGCGCTCACTACCGAGCAGCGGCCGCCTCATGAGCATTTCTCGACAAGGGGGACGTGCTGGGTGAGCCAGTGTCCAACTAACGCCGGCGGAGGCGAGGATCTCCGCTCCGAGGTCCCTGATGAATGAGGGACCCGCACCAATGCCCATGAGGGCAGCTCGCCGGCGGACAAGGCGATTCAGTCGGGTCACGGCCGCCTGGTACTCGTGCAACGCGGCGCGCTACGACCGGGTGGTGACCCGTGGGATGCTGCGCCTCGCGACCGGCGGTGGAGGCCGCGATGCCATCGCTGCCTGGGCGCGCTCGATCCCTCCGGACATGGTGCCCGTGCTCGACGTGCCGACGGGGACCGGCGAGTACCTCCCCGTCCTGCCCCGCCCCGCTGTGGGTGCTGATCTCGCCGCCGGGATGCTCCGGGAGGCGGCGGCTCGTGGCACAGGTGCGTTGCTGGTGCGAGCCGATGTCTTTGCGCTGCCGTTCCCGGACGCGTCCTTTGGGTCTGTGTTCACATCGCTCGGACTCCAACTGATGCCGCGGCCGAGCGAGGCCGTGGCCGAGATGGCGCGCGTACTGCGCCCGGGCGGCCGGCTGGTGGGCGCGGTGCCCGTGGGCCTGTTCTCGCGGTTCCTCAGCGCAGCGAGCCTCCGTCGGGCGCTCGAGGTTCCCGGTGTAGACGTCCTCCGACTTGAGCATCGCGGCTGGCTCGTGGTGTTCACGGCCGAAAAAAGCACGAGGGCCGGCGACGGGAGCGGCGCCTGAGCGAAGGACCTCAGCCGACCTTGTGCTGCCCTCAGCCGAGGCGTTTCGCCGAGCATGTGGTGGACGCAGGCCGGAGGACGGCCCGAGCGCCTCGGCGGGCGGGTAGCTGAGCCGCCAGGCCGGCGCCGCCCATATTGTGAGCGAGTGCAGAAGGTCCGATCTCTAGCGGGCTGATCGGGACTCCAGGTTGACTCTGAGCCGTCCATATCGAGACGGTTCACGCGCCGCTAAGAGTCGCTCGTGAACGCCGATTATGCCGGTCCGCCACCCATTGACTCAAGCCCCTACGGGTGTTGTTATTGGCGGGTTGGGCCGCTCGCGGCCCTCACGGGCCCTTTGACGGTGTGCCGCGGCCCGCGGCAGCCCTATGGTTAGAGGTAGGTGGGCTCGCCGCAACCCAGACTCCTGTAGCCCTTGCATCGCTCGCGATGGGTGTAGGCGAGCACAGGCACTTTGCTGTCAAGGTAGTCGTGGACCTCGATGCTCGTCTTGCCGGGGTGGGTACGAAGTGTGCGACCCACGTATTGCACCACACGGCCCTTGAACTTGGTAGGAAAGGCGAGAAAGAGCGTGTCCAGAACCGGGCAGTCGAATCCCTCGCCCAGGTAGGGTCCCGTCGCCACGGCGAGCACCGGATCACCATGGGGCGGTTCACGGAGGGATTGCACGGCAGCTCGCTTCGCTTTCGCCCCGAGCCCTCCGTGGAGCAGGACAGGTGTACGTCCGACCTTGCGCAGACCCGCCGTCAGGATCTCGGCATGCGAGGTTCGGCTTGTGAGCACAAGGCAGTTGCGGCCTCGTTCAAGCGCCTCCCGGACGTCATCGACGATTGCGGCGTTGCGCTGCTCGTCCTCCACCAGAGCCCTATAGATGTCCTGCAGTACCGAGAGCGAGATGGGAGCGGCCTCTGTCTCGTAAGTGAACGACGTCGAGTGGACGAGAACCTGACGGATAACTGGACCATGACTCGACGTGGAGTCGTCAGCACCGAGCACCCGATGTCGGAGTGGGCCACATTGCATGAGGATCATTTGGTCGAGTCCGTCACTGCGATATGGAGTTGCGGTAAGCCCGATCCAGCGGCGGGCCGGGATCTGACGAACGGCTTGCTCGAAGGTGGCAGCTGGGAGGTGGTGGCACTCGTCGGAGACGACAAGGCCATAACCACTGAGCAACTCTCCCAGGTCATCGCGCCGAGCGAGGGTCTGGAGCGACGCCAGGTCAATCACGCCGGTTTGCTTTCGCCGACCCCCGCCCAGCTGTCCGATCTTCACCCCAAGGAACCGATGGACCTGTTCACGCCACTGGTCCAGTAGAGCACTGCGGTCCACCAAGATGAGACTGGGCAATCCGAGCCGGGCGATGAGCGCGCAAGCGACCACGGTCTTTCCGCTGCCCGGTGGGGCCTCGAGGACCCCGAGTTCGTGAACTGACATCTCCTGAAGTGCAGCGTCTTGGAGCGGGGAGAGCTGTCCGGAGAACTTGAGCTCCAGGGGTGCGTGCTCAGGCCGGTCGTCGACGATCTCGAGACGGCTACCGGCCTGGCGAATGAGTTCCTCGGCGATCTCGGACACACCCCGGGGCAGGTGAAGGAAATCGAGATCCTCCCGGTAACACCGGATGAATCGAGGCACACCGAAGGTCGATCTCCTTTGCTTCTCACGCTTGTAGAACTCGGGATTGTGGATGGACGCTGCATGTTTGAGAGAGCTCAAGAGTGCTGGAGGCAGTCCGGCCCGTTCGATCGAGAACGACGCGGACAACCGCGCCCGGATGACAGCGGGCGCGGGGGGATGTGTGCGTGTGGCTGTGCTCGTTCGAAGCCGGACAACCTCTGATCCGACGGCGGGAGGCCTGAGGGCTTCGGCAAGCTCCGTCGCCCGCCGCGGAACGACGCGTTCGAGACTTGATAGGTACGAGAACTGATCGTGATGCGGCTCGATCGTGGCCAGATCGAGGAAGACCGTCGTGCCGCGTTTGCGGCAGTCGCCTTGTAAAGGGAGAGCAATGAGGTTGCCAATTGATCCCGAGGCCGGAAGGTAGTCCTGGGCCGGAAAGAGCCGATCGTAGCTTGACAGGTCGAGCTCGCCTCGCATTGCGATCGCCTCTCGAAGAAGTCCAGCTCCAATCCGGCGCGCCACCATGGCAGGCACCGGGCCCGTGAAGAACATCCACACGTGAGCGCCTGACCCGGAACGGGAAATCTCCAGGCCGGTGGGGACATCAAAGGCTCTCGCAGCCTTGCTATAGGCAAGAGCATCGAGCAGGGCTGCAGGCCCGTCGAAGTCACACGCCAACAGACAGCAGGTATCCCCAGCCATCAGCGGATACAAACCGGCATGGATCTCTCCGGTCAGGTGAGCTGTCACGACGTCGTCGGTCAGGGGCAGGTACATACGATTTCGCTGCCCGCGCCGGAACCCCCCTTCCACCGCGGGCATCCAGCCCGAGCGGCCGGTTCGCTCGTTCTCCCAACGGACGGCATATACGTCGTCGCGGCCGACGAAGAGACTGCGAAAGAAGGCGAGCTTGTCCTGACTCGAAGAGGCGTGGTCAACAGCACCCGGTGCGCCGCTGAACAGAGGCGCTCGAGCCGGCTCGTCGGGAAGTGCACGAGGTCCCACCAAGCCGAGGAGGCGCTCAAGGCGTGCGTTCTCCGCCTTGAGATGCTCGACTTGGTCTTTCAGCTCGGTGAGCACGGGATCTACGGACAACGGCGATCGACGGTGTGCGGTCGAGCTCATCAGGTTTGCGGCACAACTCGTCAGGCGGTCCGTTTGCTTGGAGGGCCCAGCAGTCTGAATCGCCGACGTCCCTTTACCGCAGCCACCTCGAGCTGGCCACCCAGTGCGGCGACGTACTGCTCGAGGACTTCGATTGTGACATTTCGTGCCTGCTCAATCGCCGCTACTCGTGGTTGGGAGACGCCGATCCTCCGTGCCAGCTCGCGTTGTGAAAGACCGGCTTGCTCTCTGAGCGCGGTGAGCGCCGTGGCGATCCGGAGTTCCTCCTCGATCTCGACCACGCGTTCCTCTGCCCCGTCTGCCGAAAGTACCTTCTGCTCCCAATCCTTCACGCTCATCAGCGTCTTCCGATCTTCTTATTACCGCTCGATCTGGCACTCTTCGAGTTCGTCTTCGTGGCTGGCCTCGTCTGGATCTGAAGTTCGTGTTCGTCAAGTCGATCGTCAGCGATGGGGATGTTGCCGTCGTACCAGGTCTTCCAGTCACTGCTCTTGTAACCGCCCACGAGAAGGATCGCCCTGCGCTTCGTGTCGAATGCAAACGGCACGCGGATCTCGCTACGCCCCGTAGACCTTGGTCGAAGCTCTTTCATATTCGGGTGGCGGCTTCTTCGATGCTGTCGACGAGCGGTTTCCCCAAAGCGGGGCCGACGTCGCGAAGCACACGAATGGCGGCCAGCAGTGCCTCTGAGTCCGCCTGGCCGAGTGACGAGGCCCATCTCTCGAAGGCTGGGTGGAATTCAACTTCCCAGGGGCGCTTGGCCATTCCTATAACAGTATCATTATCACGGCTGCGGGCCTCCCAGAGCTTTGGAATGTGCACGAACGAACTCGTCGCCGCCGGGTTTCAACAGGTGGAGCACTTAGGAGCGACACCTGAGGGTCGTCCAGAATGAAAAATCGGGGCCTGACAACGCGGGTCTGTGGGCGCCGGCGCCCGCCCCGATCAGACGGCTCCGCGTGCGGTCCGACACGCTGACCCCGCGCCATAATTGAGGGCGCTCCGGCTTGCCGGATGGGGTAGGCGCCCGGTACCGACTGCCCTCGGGGAGTCGCCTGGGGTGTAGGGCGTGAAGGTTGTGGACGACGCCGCACGCGCTGCCATGATTGCCCTCGGAGTCGCGCACGGCGAAGCGTTGTTGGGGTATCGCCGTGAGAACCTCCGTGAGAACCAAAGGCGCCGTAAAGCTGGTTACGAGCGGTGTGTCTTGGTCTGTCGCTGTCACAACAACCGACCAGCTGGGAGGCTGTTTCGGTCCGTTTCGGGCGACCACGGACCGCTGTGAACCAACCCATTATTCGAACTACGGATCAGAAGGTTGGGGGTTCGAGTCCCTCCGAGCGCGCTGACCTGCGGTTTGGACTTCGAGAGCATCTGATCGGAGAGCATCTGATTCTTGGGGGAATATTCCGGCGGCTTCACAGCTCCTCGAAAAAGAGCCTCTAACCGAAGTCCGCGACGCCACCAAGTGCGGTGCACCAAGACCGGGAATAGCTCGGCGAATAAGACGCTCCGGGCACCCGCCAGCCTTCCACCAGTACGGTCCACCGAGGCCGGGGAATAGCTCGGCAAATAAGACGCTCTGGGCGCCCTCCAGCTTTCAACGGTGCGGTCCACCAATTCCGACCCCCAATCCGACACCGCTAATGCCATAGGCGAGATTCGGTGTCTCGTTGAGCGAGGTGTGGTCGCCACACCCCTCCGGGTCGAGGTCTCCGGTCCTAGCCAATCCAGAGCTGGCTGGACGTGGAAAGCGTAAAACATGACTCTTCTGGGCCTCTGCGGAGGGATCGGCTCGCGGTTGGTTGGGATCGGACCTAGGCGTGCGCAGCGAGCGACAGATGGGCGGATCGCCTTGCGAGGGGGTCAAGAATGGATAGTCCCCCATCTCCTCACCGATCTCGTCCACGATGGCTGAATGGCGCTTCCCGGACGGCGAGGAGCAACCAATGCCCAGAACTCCGAGGCCGTCAAGGTGCTCCACGCCGAAATCGTCTCCCTGAAGACCTCCAATCCAGAGATGACCTGGAAGGAGGTTGGCCTGGCGACCGGCTACCACGGAAAGTACTGCGCACAGGTTTTTCGAACACATCTGGCATGGAGACCGGGACCGCAACGTTCCCATCTCGCACGGTCGGCTGTTGGCGAAGGTGATCCCCGACGCCAGGCTGCACGAGTGCCCCGGTGAGGGCCACTGGCTCGTCGTCGACCACATGGGAGAGGTCCTCGACGTGCTCAAAGGTGCTTCACGAGAAAGAGGCGCGCAGCTCCGGTGACCGGCGGAGGACCGTGACCCGCCACCATCGAAGGCAGATGGGTGGACGGCACGACGAGCCCCTGTTTGTGCGGGGTTGAGCCGGAGCAAGGCGACTGGATCCGCCCCCGTGTGTCCCGTCAGGGCCGAAAGTCCCTACTCCGGCCAGCCACCACCGCCGATCTTCCGGGGGAGGAGGCAAGTTATCAGCTGTCTTAATCGCATGTGGTGGCGACCTACGAGACGCCGTTCATACCTGGAACCGTATCAACTCGGGTCGAGCCGCTCCTCACTCCATACGAGGTCCAGCAGCCTTTACAAATCTTGCGTTGCCCTTCTCTGGCTTGGTCGCCCAGCCTGAGTTCGACCGCTTCCTGTCTGCGTGAAAAGTCGGACTTGCAACTGTCCGGTCGGTGAAGCTCCTACGGCCGAATCCATTCCTGGTATTCAGCTCGATCCTGCAAAGGTATAAGCCCCAGGCTTTCAGCTAAGGCCCGAGCCTCGTACTGACTCATCTGCTGATGGTCATGGCCTCCGTCCTCATAATGGAAGGTTGCGACACCTGGACCCTGCCGATGCTCACGCCACACCAGGCGCTGAATGCCCGTCTCTGGACTGGAAACCATTGGGAAATGGTAGCTGGAGTATCGAGCGCCTCTCACAGCCCGAGCTACCCACGGTAACGACCTTTGCTCACACGCCTTGTGGCAGATGTTAGTTCGACCGGGACGCAATGCTGTCGATGGTTGGTTTCAATGCGCTTAGCGAACGATGACGACCGGGCAAGAGGCGTAGTGGGCGCAGTAGGAACTGACCGTCCCCAAACGGCGTCGTGTGCCGACTACAAGGAGGCTGGCTTCGCCGGAACTGTTGACTAGGGCTTCACCAGGGGACCCCTCCACCACACGCTGGTCGATCCTCAGTGAAGGATGCCGCTCGGCCACCCGCATGGATGCGGTGCTGATCACCTCGTCCGCCCATGTGTGGAAATCGGCATCGCTGAAGCCTGTTCGACCATGGGCCGTCGGTGTAGGGAGATGCCAGGTCACGATGATGGCTAACGAATGATCGAACCTGGCAGCAAACTCAGCTGCCCAGTCGAGCGCGGCCATCGATTCATTCGACCCGTCGACTCCCACAACGACTGAACCCACAGCAGTTCTCCCACTCCAGCGTGGTTAGTTCTTGGTGACTTCCGGCGCTCCATCCTCCCCACCAGTCGATGGCGAAACCCGGACGGCGCAACAGTCAAGCAGGTCAGGTGACGACTTTCCGGTACGGCCACGGTCGCCGAGGTTGCTGCCGAGATGATGCAGCAGTATGTACGCTACATCCTCGTCGCGCAGGACGGCCATCCTGGTGGGCATAGTGTCGGCTCGTGACGTGCTTGGCGTGTATGCAGCTGCGGACGTCGACATCGAGTAGCGCAGGAGTTCCCAGCGGCTGACCCGAGGCCTGTCTCTGCCTCAGTTACTCGAGAAGCTGAGTCTCTAGTGAATGGAGGCGAAGCCGCCGAGACCTCAGCCGACTAGCACCCTGGCCAGCTCTCGGTACTCGCTCATCGGGAACCCCTCCTTGCCGGTCACCACCTGCACGCATACGTGGTCAGCCCCGGCCTCGAGGTGCTCCCAGATCCGCCCGGCAATGGCATCGAGGTCACCCCACGCGACGACGGCGTCCACCAAGCGGTCGCTCCCACCCCCGACGAGGTCCTCCTCGCCGTACCCGAGCCGCCGGAGGTTGTTAGCGTAGTTGGGCAGCCCAAGGTACCCGGCAGTGAAGCTCCTGGCCAGCTCGTGCGCCTTGGTCGGGTCGGGCTCAAGAACGACGGTCACCTCGGGAGCGAGGAGTGGACCGGAACCCATCACCTCCCGAGCGCGGGCCGTAAATTCTGCCGGAACGAAATACGGGTGTGCTCCGGCCGCTCGCTCCGCCGCAAGCTCCAGCATGCGCGGTCCGAGGGCGGCGAGTACCCGGCGGTCCTTGGCCACCGCAGGTCCAGCCGAGTCAAGGGCATCGAGGTAGCTCACCATGCGCGAGTACGGCCTGGTGTAGTTCTCGACTATCGCTGAATGGCTGGCTCCGAGGCCCAGGACGAAGCGCCCGGGGTACTTGGCATCGAGGTCTGCGACCGCCCCTGCGACGTCTTCGTGGGAGGATGCCCAAATGCTCACGATGCCGCTGGCGACAGTCAGCTTGGTGGTAGCGCTCAGGAGCCGACCGAAGCGAGACGACAGGCCGGGGTTGAAGCCGCCGCTCGACCAGATCGCCCCATAGCCGAGAGCTTCCAACTCTGCGGCCACGTCGAGGTGAGGCTGGCCGGGGGCCTCCCAGGAACCGCTCCACCACACACCAACCGAGCCCGCGTCCACTAGGGAAACGCTAGTGCGTGCTCAGACCCGTAGCCCGGGCCGTCGTTACCGAGCGGATCGCTCCCTGGCCCCAGTGGCGAGGTATCGGCACAGTGACTTGAGATCGGAGGTGGCTTTCGTTCCTAGCCTTGACCGACAAGCCGTGCCCCCTGTGGAGCGGGACCGACCGGTAATAGTGTCAGTCTGTCAAGGGTTCTGACGGCGTCGATAACTTGAGCCGCATCCTCGGGGCCGATGATAGTGACCGTCCCACCCTCACCGCCTGCTCCATTCACCTTCCATCCAACGGCTCCGCACCTTTGCGCCACCTCGATCACCTGTAGTGCCCGGTTGCTGACCAGTCCCAGCTGCAAAGCGGCTTGCGCCTCGGTATTGGAGATCATCGCCGCGCCATAGTCTTCGATGTTTCCTGCTTCAAGGGCACTGGCGGCACGAACGGCGGCAGAACGCAGAGGTTCCAGGAGCATCTCAACATCGCTGCCGGCGAGCCGTGAGATGACGGCCTCATGCACGGCGCTCGAATGGTGCGAAGTACCGAGGTACACGGTCACCATTCGCCGGGACA
The DNA here is from genome assembly GCA_035319705.1 of Acidimicrobiales bacterium. Classification (GTDB taxonomy): domain Bacteria; phylum Actinomycetota; class Acidimicrobiia; order Acidimicrobiales; family UBA8190; genus UBA8190. The sequence continues at coordinate 9,642 of DATHCF010000409.1, forward strand.
GTGCCTCCCAGGTGGATGGGGCGATCTCCAGCGAGCGCACCTCGGTCTGGGGATACGGGTCGATCTTAATTAGATTGGCCCCGCCATTGGCGGCGGCGATCTGATCCTGTACTCCGCTTTGCCCGCCGAGGTCAATCGTCTCGATGTCGTGGGCAGCGGAGGCAAGGGTCGTTGGGTTTGGCTTCTCGCCGAAGAGGCTCTGGAGGGCAAGGACCAGGGCCACCACGACAGATGCCGACGTCCCCATCCCTGAGCCTGATGGGACTGACGACGTGACGGTGATCTCAAGCGCGCAGTTGAGGGGGGTCCACCTGCGAAGAGTCGATTCCAAGAGCCGATGACGCCCAGGAAGAGCTTCGTCGAGCCCAAAGCGGTACCGATCCCCGTAAGACGGCAGGTGGAGCTCAATGGTCCTTTCGTCGAAAGAACCGGCTTTTCCACGCTTTTGAACAAGGACATCGATACCGGGTTCCACAGCAAGGTTGCAAACGGTTCCATGGCCCGCGAACCATGTGTCGGTCCACCCGCCAGCATCGAGTACACGTACCGGAGCCCCAGCTCGGACCCAGTTCGTCACACCGGTTACGTTAGGTCCTGCCAGGGACCGACCGGGTGACGCGGCCCGGAACATTGCCGCCTGGGCTGGGCTCCCGGACAGGGCCTAACTGCCCTGCCCGATCACACAGCCGCCCCCGCGAGCCATCGGTAACAACACCTCGCCCGAGGTCCATTCGTGGCCCTGACCGCTCGGCTCGAGCGGCGCTTGCGTCCTCGGGTCTCCATCTGACCCTCCAGGTCCGGAGATGTCGCGGTCACCCCTTGAGCCCAAGTGGGGAGCGATCCCGGTCAGGTCTCCTCGGGAGCGGGGTAGCCGCACACCGCTGCACAGCACAGTGCGATCCGTCGAGGGAGGACGCTGCTGCAGGCGGGCGAGCCTACGATCGGACGCCGTGGGTCAAGACTTGCCGGTCTCGGGCACATGCGCGAGCGAGTTCAAGGCGGTGAGAGAGGCGTTTGTCGCCAACTTCACTGAACGAGGCGAGGTGGGCGCAGCGGTGTGCGTGATGATCAACGGCGAGGTCGTCATCGACTTGGTAGGCGGCTGGATAGACGACGCACATACCCGGCCGTGGCGGGACCGCACCTTGGTCAACATCTACTCAGCCGGCAAGGGCCTGCTGGCCACTCTCGCCCTTCAGCTGATCGATAAGGGCCGGCTCGCCCTCGACGGCCTGGTCGGAGGCATCTGGGAGGACTACGCCTGCCGGGGCAAGGAAGATACCCTGGTGCGCCACGCAATGGCTCACCTGGCCGGCGTCCCGGCGATCCGAGAGCCGCTCACTAACGACGACCTATGGGATTGGGACCGGATGACCGCAGCCCTTGCGGCAACCCAGGCCTGGTTCGAGCCAGGAACCCGGGTCGTGTACCACACGAACACCTATGGCCATCTGGTCGGCGAGATCATCCGGCGGGCGGGCGGGCGAAGTGTGTCCGAAGCGCTGCGAGAACTGACCTTGGGTCTCGGTGCAGACGTATGGTGTTCAGTGCCACCAGAGGAACAACCTCGCTGCGCCGATGTGATCTTCGATCCTCCACCGGCGCTGCGAACCTCCATGGCGCGAGCCACCAGCTCTCGGGACGAACTGCAACGAATGACCTTCTTGGCCTACCTGAACCCGCCCGGCTACGGGTCGGCCGGCGTGGTCAACACTCCTGAGTGGCGAGGTGCCCAGATTCCTGCCGCCAACGCCCACGCCACCGCCAAGGGTTTGGCGCAGGTCTACGCCGCTCTGCTTGTTCCGAACCGTCTGGTCTCGTCCGATCTGCTTGTCGAAGCCACAACGATCCAGGCCGCGGGGGACTGCCCCATCCTGGGCGAGCATGTGGAATACGGGCTTGGCTTTGTGCCAACCTCGGCCAGGCGGCCCATGGGCACGAATAAGCGAGCCTTCGGACACTTCGGCACAGGAGGGGCGGTTGGTTTCGGAGATCCGGACGCAGGCCTTGCCTTCGGGTACGTCATGAACCATGTCGTGCCGCGTTGGCAGAGCACCCGGAACCGAGCGCTCATCGACTCGCTCTACCGCTGTCTTCATCGGTTTGGTTGAACGCAGCGAGGCCGGAATCAGTGCCGCTGAGCCTGAGAGCGCTCTGGTAACGCGCCGTGGAGCGATCGCGGTCAGGTGCCCTCCTGAGTTGGGTAGATGGCATGTAGCGGGGACCCCCTCCGCTCAAGTGCGTGACGCTGGACGCACTGATTATTCACATGAGCTGGAAGAGGTCCCCAATGCCGATCGTAGGAGGGCTGGACATTCACCGGGCACAGATCACCTTCGACTATCTGGATGAAGATATCTAAGTTTCCCGGGGCCACCTGAGAAGAATCCAAGGAGACTGGTTACCCCGCCAATCAATGGTGAGCTCTGGTCACAGCCGTCGCTGAGATAAGCCTGCTCTGTTAACTGCGCAGAGCTTCCGACATAATCGGCGTCACCCGAGTAAGTAGCGACGATAGTGTTGTTGCCCAAAGACAACGATGAGGTCGTGCAGGGCGCCGCGAAAGCATCAAATCCGGCGACATAGAAGTAAAGCGGTTGGTTCCCACACCCAGAGATGATGTTTCAATGGTCGGTGAATGCCGAGCGCACTAAAAGTGACTGGTTGGCCCAGACGCGAGATCGAACGGACAGAGTAAAGGATTGCATTAGGTGGCGAGACTCGTGATGGCGTCTGACGATTGTGAGACCGTGGTTGTGGTGGACGATTGGGAAACCGTCGTTGAAGCCTGATTTACAGAGTGTCTGATTCCAGATCCCCGGCTGTGCTCCCTGGGGCCTCTGATCACCGGTCAGGAGCTATTTTTCAGAATCCCCATTCGTCTTGCTCTTCGACTTGGCCGAGAACCTCCAGCCACCACCTAACATCTGAGCGACCTTCAGCTGCCTGGTCGACTTAAACCGTTGCCCTCGTGGTCGTAGACCACGGCTCGGCGTTCGTGTGCGTCGTTGTATGGCCCCTTCACGATGCCACCGCTGTTGGCCTCAACAGACTGGGCTGCCGCATCGACGTCGGCGGTCTTGATGCGAACGACGACCTTCCTGGGCATGGGGTGATCTGCAGAGGTCGCCAAAGCGACGGTAATCGACCCTCCGTCAAGGGCTGCCAAGTGGGCTCCATCGCGGAACTTCAGCGACATCCCGAGGGTCTCGGTGTAGAAGTGGATTGATTCATCCAGGTTGTCGGTTGACAAGAGAACCTTTCGTACGTCATGTTCACTCAACGGGTCCTCCTCGGACGGGACTAAGCAAAATTAGGTGAACCGCAAGTTCTCATGACCGAGCCCACACCTTCGGATCCCCTCCGTAATCCGGTGGCTCGCGCTCCGAGCGATGGTCAGTTGCCCGCCGGAAGCACCTTGTCCGGCAAGGGATGTCGGTAGAGTTCGGCAGCGTTCTCGCAGCACATTCGGCGCAGCTCCATCGGCGGGATGTGGCCCCAAGACCTCGCGATCGTCTCCTGGGTGTCGGGCCACGTGCCGTCGCCATGGGGGTAATCGACCTCGAGCATGATGCGGTCGACACCGATTGAGTCTCGGGTGTCGATGGTCGATGGGTCGTCCAGAGTGCAGAACCAGAAGTTGCGGCGAAGGACCTCGGCCGGCCTCAGATCCCAGCCAAGGCCGTACCCCGACCGGTCGACAAGGTTCTCGAGGCGGTCCATGAGCATGGCGACCCACCCGATGCCGCCTTCTGACATGGCTACCTTGAGATCGGGGAATCGCAGCGCCCATCCGGACCAGAGCCACTCCGCACAGGCGGTCATGGACATCTGGCCGAACAGTGTCGCCGCGAGCTGTACGGCTGGGCACCCCTCAGGCATGTCGGCCATACCCGACGAGCCGACGTGGAGGCTCACTACCGTGTTCGTCTCGGCGCAGGCTCTGATAATCGGCTCCCAATAGTCCAGGAATATCGACGGCAGTCCCAGGCGGTGGGGGCGTTCGGGGAGGGTGACCGAGCGGAATCCGCGCTCGGCGTTGCGGCGGATCTCTGTGGCTCCGAGAAACGGATCGGTGAGAAAGGTGATGCCGAGCGGAATAATCCGATCCGGGTACGGCGAATACCACTCCTCAAAGACCCAGTCGTTCCAGGCGCGGATGACGGCGAACCCGAGCTCGGGATCCGAGCACTGTGAGAAGACGCGGCCGCAGAAGCCGGTGATCATGGAAGGGAAGTTGAGCGAGGCCCACACGCCGTTCAGATCCATGTCGTGGATGCGGGCATGGACGTCCCAGCATCCTCGGCGCATCTGGTCGAAACGGAACGGCTCCATCTTCACCGTCTCCGGCCGTCGACCGGCCACTGCGTTCATACCGACCTGCGAGTAGGTGTTCCCGTCGAACCGCCAGATCTCGTGGCCGGCCTTGGTCTCGAAAATCTTCGGCGCTCGGTCGGCCAGGTGCGCCGGCACACGACCCTTGAACATGTCGCCAGGCTCGACCACGTGGTCGTCCACCGATATGACGGTGTAGCGGACCTCACGCGGCTCCGGTTCCGGGAGAAATAGGTCCTCGGCAAGGCTCATCTTCGTACTCCTCTGTCCTCAACCTTATCCGCTGGCCTCGAGAGCCAAGACTTGGCCCACAGTTTCTGCCGGCTAGAGGACCTGCGGCAACGGCGCAGCAGCTGGGGGAATTTCGCGGTCCGGATGCCGTCGATTGGCCTCGGTGTGGGACTTAGAGACTGCCATCCTAATTGATGAAAACGAGAGGCAACGGTTCGATCTGACGAATCCCTGGGCTGTAGCGGAGGTTCACTTCGGGCGCGATCTCATAATTGGGGATCAGCTTGTGCCACTCCTCCAACGCCACACTCAGCTCCCGTCGCGCGAGATGCGAACCGAGGCAACGATGAGGGCCTCCACTAAAAGCGAAGTGCCGGTTTCCAGAGCGTCCGAAGTTCACCTCGTCGGGGTGGTCGAAAATCCGCTCGTCAGTATCGGCAGCTCCGAGCAGGAGCATGACCCGTGTGCCAGGCACCAGACAGCGGTTGCCGATGTCAATCGGTTCTGTAACCACGCGTGGAACCATGGTGACGGGAGTCTCGAATCGAAGGAGCTCTTCTACCGCCGACGAATTCATCAAGGGTGTATCGACAAAGCACTTGCGTTCCTCAGGATGTGCCGCAAGCCGAGCGAGCATGCAGTCGAGAGATGCTGTCACCGTGTCAAGACCACCGAGCAGAAACAGATAACACATCCCCAGGACCTCGTCCTGATCGAGGCGATCTCCTTCGATTTCGGCGGTTACAAAGAAGGTGAGCAAATCGTTACTAGGGTTCAACAGCCGTTGGGCAATGGCAGACTGGAAATACTCATCAATGGCCGCACCGGCCTGCTTCCGGATCGCGTTCATCGCCTCGAGGTCGTATGGGTCATCGACGACGGGCCGAATGATGGCGTCCTTCCAGGCGAGGAAGCGATCCAGATCCTCAAGTGGCAGCCCCATGAGCCGCAGGAAGATCGTGCAAGGGAACGGCACCGCGAACTCGGCGTGGAAGTCACATGATCCTCGATCGACGAAATTCGCCAGAAGGTTGCGGGCAAGCTTCCTGATCTCAGGTTCCATACCGTCGATGACCTTGGGACCGAACAGGGGATCGAGCACTCTCCGGTAGCGGGCATGGTTGGGCGGGTCGACCTGGAGCGGGATCAGCGATCTCGGCGTGCCGAGGTCGATCGGGTCTTGGGCAGATGAGAAAAGGTGGGGATGGCGAAGGGCATAGTGAACGTCCTCGTAGCGAGAGATGAGCACCGTGGGCTCGCTGTCCGTGCCGAAATAGGCAATGCCCAGGTCTCGCAGTTGTCGGTACACGCAATGGGGACTGGCAGCTGCCTCTGGCGTGAAGAGTTCAGGAGTCAAGAGTTCTCTCGGGGGCCCCTCGTGCCCAGCTCCGTTCCTGCCAGAGGTGATCTCGAGTTCGTCAGAGTCTGTCATGGTGCTGTCAGCCTCACGACCGGCGAGGGCCTCGGGCCAGATCGGTCCCGGTGGTGCCACGCTGGTCGCTTCTCTTGCCCCTGGCTCGCACCGTCGTGTCGACGCCAGATGTCACGGCCTCAGCCCGTAAGGCCCCGACGGTGCAACGCTCGCGTCCCCGAATCGAGATCGGGTCGTAGTCGAAGATGCGCATAGCATTGAGGTGGGTGATCTTGTCGATGTCGGCATCCGGCACATCGGCGAGTGACTTCATCAACAACTCCGGCGAGTCAGGCCAGGTGCAGTCCGAATGCGGATAATCACACTCCCAGGTCATGTTCTCCAGTCCGGCCTGCTCACGGAGCTGGATTCCGACGGGGTCGTCGATGAAGCAAGTTACGAAACGATCCTTGAACACCTGACTCGGTAGCTGATCTCCGAAGTCCTGACCGGTCCACAGCCGATGGTGCTCGTAGGTGTAGTCGATGCGCGAGAGGAAGTAGGGGATCCATCCGGTTCCACCCTCGACCAGGGCGAACTTCAGGGTGGGAAACTCCTTCAGTACTCGTGACCAAATGAGGTCGGCAGCAGCTTGGACGATGTTCACCGGCTGCAGGGTGATGAGGACGTCGATGGGTGCGTCGGCCGCCGTGATGGCTAGCTGTGACGACGAACCGATATGGAGGCAGACGACCGTCCCCGTGTCCTCGCAGGCCGTCCAGAACGGGTCCCAGTGCGTGCTGTGCAGGCTGGGGTACCCGAGGCGCTCGGGGTTCTCCGAGAAGCTCACGGTATGGCACCCTGACTCGGCCATCCGGCGCACTTCGCCGCCGGCAAGCTCCGGGTCCCAGAGGACGGGAATAGCACACGGAATGAACCGGTCGGGATAGGCGCCACACCAGCTCTGGACGTGCCAGTCGTTGTACCCACGGATCATGGCAAGGGCTTGGTCCTTGTCGTCACCCTTGGCAAAGAGCTGGCCGCAGAACTGCGCCACCGATGGGAAGTTGAGCGAACCGAGTACACCGTTGGCGTCCATGTCTCTCACCCGCATGTGGACGTCGTAGCAGCCAGCGCGCATGTCGGCGAAGGAAGTCGGCTCGATTCCGTACTCCTCCCGGGGCCGGCCCACCACGGCGTTGAGCCCGATGTTGGGGAGCCGCCTTCCCTCGTACACCCAGAAATCGGTGCCGTCGGAGCGGTGCTCGACCTGCGGCGCGGCGTGGCGGTACCGGGCCGGCAGGTGCGGCTCGAGGAAGCCAGGAGGCTCGACGACGTGGTCGTCGACGCTCACCAGGACCAGTTCGTCGACGTGCATCTCCCGCTCCCGTGGACGAGGCCGGGTCGCCCGGCCGGACTTGCCTGACGTTCCCGTCAGAGTACGTGCCTGGCCAGGCATTCTCAAGTTCTTGACATGAGAATCGCTACAAATAGAATCACGTTAGAGCCTGACGCTGACGTCAGGGATTGCCCGCGCGGCGGGGTCGGACTGGGTCGACCCTTCGCCGGAGCCGGGAGAGACGTACGCGCAGAGAGAGCGACCCATGGACATCTACCCGATCTCAACCGACGACCACGCCTGGGAGAAACCCGACACCTTCACGTCGCGGGTGCCGGCGAAGCTCCGCGACGAGTGTCCACACCTCGAGGTCGCCGATGGCGAGCACTGGTGGGTCTACGCCGGGCGCAGGGTACGCAAGGTCGGCACCGGGGCAGCCGCCATGCTGCCGGATCGCGGCGCCGTCCGCCTTTTCGAGGAGGCGCCCGCCGCCGTGTACGACGCGGTGGCCCGGTTGGAGACGATGGACGCCGACGGTGTCGCAGCTGAGGTGCTCTTCCCCCAGGCTTCGGGCTTCGGCGGCGGGCCGTTCGTCTCGACTGAAGGGTCGGTGGAACTCCGGCTCGCCTCCATCAGGGCCTACAACGACTACCTCGCGGAGGAATGGGCCGGGGTGAGTCGGCGCTTCGTGGCTCAGTGCCTGCTGCCCATGTGGGACGTGGAACTGGCTGTGGCCGAACTCCGGCGGGCCCACGAGCTCGGGCACAAGGCCGCCGTGTGGACATCCGCGCCGCAGAGCCACGGTTTTTCCCACTTCAACGACCGCTACTGGGATCCGCTGTGGTCGACGCTGTCCGAGTTGGACATGCCCGTGGCGCTCCACATCGGCTCGGTCAAGACATCGGGCGAGTTTTGGGAGGGATACTCGGCCTTCTCGCGACTGGCTGTGGTGTCTGTCACAGCCATCACCAGCAATGTCCAGGCCATCGCCAACCTGCTCTTCTCCGGGGTCCTGGAGCGCTTCCCGTCACTCGCCTTTGTCTCGGTGGAGAGCGGGCTTGGGTGGGTGCCGTACCTGCTCGAGACCGCCGACCACCAGTACGAGGCACAGCACCTGTGGGACGAGGGGATGTCGATGCGTCCGAGCGAGTACTTCCGCCGGCAGGTGTACGTGAACTTCTGGTTCGAACACAGTGGCATCGAGCTGCGCCACATGATCGGCGTCGACAACATCCTGTGGGAGGCGGACTTCCCGCATCCGACTTCGACGTACCCGCACTCGCGCAAGGCCATCGAGACCTCACTGTCGGGGGTGCCGCCTGAAGAGCAGAAGAAGCTGCTCGAGTCGAACGCCTCCCGCCTGTTCGGGATCGACCTCGATCCGTCGACACTGCCGGAATCGGTCTGCTACCGAGTGTGATCGTCATGTACGCCGGATTGGAGCGCTGGTTGAGCACAAACGTCCGCTCACCGACGGGCCAGAGTTCGACCCCGTCGAGGCCGTGATCAGAGGACGAGGGTGACCGGGTCGAACGAGTCTCCTCGAGGGACGAGCGGAGCCGCGAGCTACGACTTCAAGAGCGTCCGTGCCAAATACTTGGCCGAGCGGGACAAGCGCCTTGTCCCTGGTCGCGCCGAGATCCGCGACCTTCGAAGCGACGAGCGCTTTGCCCACTACCGCCGCGACCCATTCACGCCGATTGTCGAGCGCGACCCGGTGGCCGAGGACGTCGACGCTGTGATCCTGGGGGGCGGGATCGCTGGGCTCCTCGCCGGTGTGAACCTCCGCAAGGCCGGCATCACGCGGATCCGCATCGTGGATCAGGCGGGCGGCATCGGGGGCACGTGGTACTGGAACCAGTACCCGGGGCTCATGTGCGACGTCGAGTCGTACATCTACATGCCCATGCTCGAGGAGCTCGGCTACGTTCCTAGCCAGCGCTACGTTTCGGGCAGGGAGATCTTGCACCACCTGGAGGCGATCGCGCAGCGCTTCAATCTGGCGGGCGATGCCCTGCTCCACACCGGGATCACCCGCGCCGTGTGGAACGAGTCCGGCGCGCGATGGCGGATCAGCACCGACCGCGGCGACGAGCTCAGCGGGCGCTACTACGTGGTGGCCGCGGGGATCCTCAACCTGATGAAGTTGCCTGCCATCCTTGGCATGGAGGACTTCGGAGGGCAAGCCTTCCACTCGGCCCGGTGGGACTACGGGTACACGGGCGGTGGGCCCGAAGACCCCCTCAGCGGGCTAGCCGGCAAAACGGTCGCCCTCATCGGCACGGGATGCACGGGCATCCAGCTTGTCGGGCCGTTGGCGGAGTCGGCGGAGCAGCTCTACCTGTTCCAGCGCACGCCGTCGGCCATTGGCGAACGGGACAACCGACCAACAGACCCCGAGTTCGCCAGTGCGCTTCAACCGGGCTGGCAGCGCGAACGTTGGGACAACTTTCAGGCGGTCATCATGGGCCGCACGGTCGACGTGGACCTGGTCGATGACGCCTGGACCCACTACTGGGCAGCTGTCCAGCACCCCCCGCGCCGCGAGGGAATGACGACGGAGGAGTACCTGCGCAGCGCCGAGGAGCTCGACTACTCGATCATGGACCACCACCGGCACCGGGTCGACCAGATGGTGACCGACCCGGCCAAGGCGGCCATCGTGAAGCCCTACTACCGCTACCTGTGCAGGCGGCCCTGCTTCCACGACGAGTACCTCGTGGACCTCGATCGCACCAACGTCACCGTGGTCGACTGTGCCGGGGGGATCGAGCGGATCTCGACCGAGGGCTTGGTCGTGGGCGGCAGCGAGTACCCGGTCGATTGCATCGTCTATGCCACCGGTTTCGAGCCTGAGCTCACACCACTGCCCCGCCGCGTCGGCCACGAGATCGTCGGTCGTGACGGGATCACGCTGGCCGAAAAGTGGGCCGACGGCGCCGCAACGTTGTTCGGCATATTGAGTCGTCGTTTCCCGAACATGTTCGTGATGCCTGCCCCTGGGCAGCAGGCGGTTGTGACCGTCAACTACACCCAGCTGGCGGCGCTCGGGGCCGAGTTCGTCGGCCGCACTGTCGAGCTCCTCGAGCGCAAAGGGGTGGATGTTTTCGACGTGAGCGCAGCGGCCGAGGAGGCGTGGACGAAAGAAATCGTCGAATCCTTCGTCGATGCCAGCCCGGTGATGGCGGCCTGCACTCCGAGCCGCATCAACAACGAGGGCCACCCCGAATTGCTCAATCCCCGCAATGGCAACTACGGACGGGGGATGGGCGACTGGTTCGCCTACCGCGATCGCCTTGAGGAGTGGCTCGAGGCGGGCGCATTCGAGGGCTTGGAACTTGAAGCCGGGGCGCCCGCTGCGGCGTCATGGAAGTAGCGGCGGGGGGCCACACGAGGGTTTGAAAGAGCACCATCCTCTGGGCGACGGAGACGACACGAAAAACTGTAGCTATGAACAGGGATGACGGCTGGATTTCTCACAGGGGCGGAGAGCCTGAGACTTAATACGATCTAACTGTTGATCAGAAGGTGAACTCGGGGCGCCCGATATTGCCCGCAGAACGTTGGTTCACGTAACAGTCGCCCGGGCGCCGCAGGACTTGACTGTTTCTTCACTGACTTGTGTGAAGCCCCGCTTCGAGCCGCTCAGGACCTTGCTCGTGGCGCTACCCTCGCCTAGCCGAACCCGAGGGTGAATGGGTTTAGCTGGCCGGCTGCCAAGATGTACCAAGAAGTCGCGCCGGTATGCAACGAGGCGTAGTAATAGTCGCCGTCACAATCGCTGAGCATGTCCTTGGAGGCGGCCACGATCCCCAAGCCGTCGGCGTTCGGGGCGTTTGTCTGGGCGTACGCGATGTCGGAGAGATAGGAGCTGGCAAGGGTGGCATCTGTGCCTGTATCGCGCAGTTCGAGAGCGTCGGCAAGATGGGCTGTTCCTTCGAACCACACCCCTGACTTGTCGCCCAGGCAGAAGCTCACACCGCTCAACCCGCCTGCTGACACCGACAGGTTCTCCACGTCCCAGTCCAACGACGAGGCGTAACTCGGGTCCCGCAGAGCCAGATATGACCAGCTATTCACATCCTCGGGTTGCTCCTCGGTGTTGGGAGTCACGCCGTTGGTGGTGGTGCCTACGTAGAAGGACCCGGAACTCGGGTCCCACATGGAGACGACAAAGCCTTTTGCCCAGGCGGCGTCGGTAGCCCAGGTGGTATCTCCGGTTTCCGTCGCGAGCATCGTATAGAGCGCGTAGAGGTCGATATTGTGCTCGGTGGACTTCCACTTGATGCGGCCACCGCTAGCAGAGATTCCACCCGTGAATCCCCCCGCACCACGCTGGTCATAGCAGTGGTTCACGACCCAGGTCCCGATGGACTCAGCACCAGTCAGATAGCTTGAATCACCAGTTGCCGCGTACAGCTGAACCAATGACATGGCCACCCATGCCATATTCCCGACATCGCTTGTGCGGTCGGTGACGCGGATGTGCACCCTCCGTTTTCCTCTTTTAGAAGTCGAGACGAGCGGAGCAGGTGAATATGCTGCCCTGACCCTTCCATCATGAGCCGGGTCATAGGCCTGAACTAAAAGTAGCGAATCGCCGATGGTCTCCGCTCGTTCTAGGGACACTGGCGTACCCTCGGCGATGTAGACGTCGATGACAAGTGCGTCGTCGTAGGTCTCCGAGTCAGTGAAATTCTCTTGGCTAAGAACACCCCCGGTGAAGCTCTGAACCAGTCGCAGTGTCGTCCCTGTGGCATAGAGGTCCATCATCTGGTCTAAGAAGAGATAGGCATTGCTCACGCTGGCGGTATCGGCCTCCGCAGCTTGTGGAGGCGATAGCGCCACCAATCCCAAGCCAAAGACAGAGGCGCAAGCGATAAGTGTGGAGATAGGGCGTCCTCTACGCACGACCCCCCCTGCTCGTGTCGGTGGGCAGAACAGAAGGGAGGTTACAGCTTGAAGTGCGTAGGGCGCGTGGGGATGTGTCTCTCTCAGAGCCTCTTGACACGAAAGAGGCTTCACACAAGTCGAGGCGACTATCGGTGCTAAGCCTGTTATCCAGAGGCTCAGGTCACCTGACAGTGGTGGATCCAAGCTCCCTGAAGACTGACCTCAGCTGAGACCTGGCGCGGTTTACCGGCAACGTCGAAGGACCAACCGCATTGGCAGCGCACGATGCCGCTCCAAGTCCCGTCGTCGTGCTGGAAGGTCTCTTGTTCGATAGCGAAGTGTGACGTTTCTTCCCGCGCTTCGTCCACGGTTGTGGCAACTTACAATCAGCAGGTTGGTTACCGGTGGGTCAGTGGATACCCGTCGGTAATGCAGAGGCGATGGGGCCTAGCTCAAGACGTTCTGTTTGGTGTCGGCAAGTCCCTAGCCCGGGTGCGCTCGTGGCCCCACGACAGCTTGTGTCCAGCCAGCAGACAGCGGCCAGTCAACTCCCAGAGACGCCCGTCACTACTGCCCAAGTTCTCGGCCACTGTTGCCTCCGCTATTCGTCGGTCGAGTCGTTCTAGGCTGACAGCGTCCATTGCATCTCCCCCCCGTTCTGCCGCCATCTGGCATCCTGTTGAAAGCCAGGGTTACGCAGCGGTCAGGCTACGAAGCCCACTCCCTGGCGTGAAGGGACCAATGGCTCTCTCACACGATGCGACTTCCCGACTTCGCTCGGCGCTCAGGTCGTCGTTCCGAGAGTGCTCACAGCACCCTATGTAATAACCAGCGTCCGCTCAGCGTTCGCGGCACCATTAACGGGACCTTGGGCCTCATTGGGGTTGGTCTTTCGGCCTTCCTGACAACGAGCATTCCAAACGATACTGCCTTCGGACGCCATTCCACCTGGCCGTCCACGACTTCGGAAGTGGCCGTCAAAGCGAACGACCCGAGCCCAGTCCCCCGGTTCGGGTCGTTTCGCACTTCAGGGGCGAAGGATGTTCGATATGCGCTGGTGACTCACGCCGAAGGCCCGACTGATTGCCGGAATGCTTGTTTCCTCCGCTCTCATACTGCGGACAAGGGCTCGACGTACTCTCCCGCTCGTGCTCATCGAGCGGCCAAGGGCTCGACTTAGCAGCGGCAGAGTGTCTCCGAGGGACTCCGAGGAAAGAGCAGTGGTCACTGGCGTTCCCTGGTCGAGAAGCCGCCGCAAATCCTTGACCTGCTTCACTAGCCGGGCTTCGTCTTTGCGGTTTGCCTTTATGGCATCCAGCAAAGCCCCCAGCGCGGCAGACACCTCTTCACGGAGGGCGCTTTCCTCCTCTGGCACAGCAATAATTCTTAGGCGACATCAGTGGTCGTCGTCCAGGTGCTGAGGGGACCGGGGCACAGCCATTTGGCGATGGGCCGTACGCAGCGTCTTCTCATAGAGTGCTGTTGGACGAAGCCCCAACTCCGTAGGAAACTCCCTGTCCCTCACCCAGCGCTAGCCAGCCGACTCGTACCGGTGCCGTAGCTCGCCGTTGGAGGAGACACAGTCGAGGCGGGCCAGGCTCCGACCCGATGCAGCCACGTGGTCCTCAGCCCACTGAAGAAGTCGTCGTCCCAGACCCTGACCGGCGAAGGAGCGGGCCACGATGAGGTTGTGGATATAGCCAGCCGCCACCTCTTGTTCACCCCAAACAAAGGGGTCGTCCCATAGGACGGTGACCGTGGCGGCCAGCTCCTCGCCGTGTCGGAGAAGAAAGACCCACTCTTGGGCGATGAGCTTGTCCAACCACGACGCAGCGAACTCACGTGGTTTCCACTGGTTGATGCCCCTGGAGCTGAGCCACTGGGCAGCCTCATCTCGGAGGCGAAGGAAGGCAGAAACGTCCTCCGGTGCAGCCACGTCGACCGTGAACTCCCCCCATTCCACTGGCCACATTCTGCTCAGGTGTGGCCCGACCGCCGGGTTACACGGAATCCGAGCGCAACGACGGCCTCCCAGCTAGATTTCTGCGTGACCTATCGGGGGGTAGGCGATGGCTGCAGCGGTGATGGCGTTTCTGTCCGACAAGGACCAGCCCGTCCCCCGCCCCGTACTCAGAGCCGCAGGACCAGAGAAAACCGACGAGGGTCCGAGGACAACGGGCAGGGCAGACAGCCCGAGGGGCATCGTGCTCGTTGCCGACGACGATGAGGCTGTGCGCTCGACGGTGACCGATATCCTCCGATTGGCTGACTACGACGTACTCCAAGCGGCCAACGGTGACGAGGCCCTGCAAGTGCTCAGCCGTCAGCCCGTCGATGTCCTCATCCTCGACCTCCACATGCCCGTGCGTGACGGCCTGTCGGTCCTGGAAGCCTTGGGACCACCACCACCGAAGGTCATCCTTGTCTCGGCGTTCGCTCACTACAGCCCCGAGGACATCGACCGCATGGGGCTGGGCAGGAAGGTCACCCGAGCACTGCGAAAACCGTGCACACCGGTAGAGCTGCTTGCTGCGGTCAACGACGCCATGGACGAGTTGGAGCGAGAGAACTGACCGGAGGGAGGCACCGGCTTATGACCCGAACCGAGATTGTCCGAACCGCCTACCAGAGGATCAACGACCAGGACTTCGACGGTGCTCTGGATCTCTGCGATCCCGACATCCAGTTCCGTGACGTGTTGAACAAGGATGGCTGGGCCTATGGACGAAAAGCCGTACGTCAGCGGTTCGCAGAGCGGTTCTCAGTGGCAACTGTCCACGTGACCGTTGGGGCCTTGGTGGAGCTAGGCAATATCGTTATTGCCGCGGTGTGTTGTCAGGTCTATGGACCGGCAGGCGATCCCGTGGGTCCAAATGTGATCGTCACAGACCGCATTAGCTTCCGTGGCAATCAAATCTTTCGGGTCGAGACAACACAGTTTGAAGATGTTCCCGACGAGGTGAGGACGGTTTTGCTGGCTGGCACTACGTCTCGACAAACCTGACCCGTAGCCCTGGTACTGGGACCTAGGTCCCTACTCGTACCGGCTCCATCAAGGCACCATTGCCGTTCATGGGCGATGAGGTTGTCGAACCAGACAAGTACGTAGCCACGTATTGCCGGACTGGGCACCATGAGGATTGTCAAGCCCATTCGGCAGTCATGTGTGCCTGTGCGTGCCACGGGCCGAGGACGATGCGAACCGGACAAGACCTCCGTACCTATTCAGAAGACCTGCGCTTTCGGTCAGCCATAGGCTTCGTTACCAGGCGGACGAGATTTCGGACATGACGCCTAACAGCTATCGGTCCGCACGGGTGAAGGAGCAAGAGGGGTAACGTCCTGACCGGTGAGGGGCCGAGCCTGGAGGTCCCTGCCGTGGCCGACGTTGTCCCTTGCCTGACTTCGCCAACGTCATCTCGCCCGCACCTGGAAGCACTTTGGGGACGGTCGTCCTCCTATGCCGCGGGTCTCATCTTGGCGAGCACGACCGAACGACCATCTGGGTACGCAAGGACGACAAATCTCCCCCAGCTCGCCTCCTGCTCACGGGCGTCCGGGTCTTCTACCGCGAAGCGCACCGCTGTGCCTCCGATTCCCTCGCCAGCGGGGAAGATGTCTCGCTCGTCGTAGCCCCTGTCATTGCGATGAAGGACAACACGTCCGGAGTGGCCTCCGACCACCACAATGATGTCGCCCTCGAACAGCAGCGGCAGCTGAAGGCCGTCGACGTAGAAGGCTCGCGCTGCTTCTAGGTCACCAACGAACAGGATGAGACTCTCAAAACCGTCGGTTCGCATGGCGCGATCCTATGGAAGAGGTCCGATCGGTTGTACCGGGACGAGCAGGGCAGGCAAGCACCGAGCGCCAGGTCGATCAGGCCGGAGCCATCCCCTATCGCTCTCGGCCGGTGGTCCCGGTCGGGTGCCTTCCCCACCAGGGAGCGAAGGATCGGTATCACCTATCGGATGCGTTGCCTTACGCGCTGGTACGCCCTAGGGCATGCTTTCGCCGGCCGCGTCCCAAGCAGCCTCCACGGGTGTCTCCGTCGGAGATTCTCGTTGGGCGTCGTCCGCCCGGCGTAGGTCGGATGGAGTACCGCTCGCCCCGAGAAAGACCGGGGTGACCTTGAAAGGTCCATCAGGTGGAGGATCTTGACTTTCGACCGCCCCGTCACGGACCAAGGGTGTGGGCGTACCTTGGGAGATCCATCGAGCCTCGTGCAACTCGTATGGGTCGGTGTACCAACCTTCGAGCGGTTTATCCATTGCCCGATCTTACGTTCGGGGTCGACGACTGATCAGAGTTGCTGAGGAGGATATTCCTGGCTGAGGCTGGGCTAGCCCCCGAAAGGATCACGCCCCGCCGGGTTTTGCTTGGGTCAGCTCCGGGGCGAGGCGCAAAGAAGCGGCACCTATGCGCGAATGTCCGCGCAACTCAAGTCCCTTCCAGGACAATGGGCCCCATCCAGTTGCGAAGGGAGGACTCGGGGCTGTCGACCCGCGAGAGGGTCTCGGCTCCACTTCGAGGCTCTGGCTCTATCGGTATTGGGGTGACAAGGAACGGCTAATCCCCAGACACCGGATCGTTTGCCTCGACGCCGTGATCTCTCACAAGCGCTGTCAAGGCCAGAACAACTTTATGAGCCGATCGCTCGACTAGGGCCTTTCGGCCCTATCTGCATCCCGCTTCCGGAACCGAAGGACCAGGTCATGAGCGCAACGACGCGGGTGCACAGGAGCGTCAGACGGATGGCCCCGTGGTCCATCCTGGTTGTTGGCACCTGCATGGCTGCGACCGCCGGGTGGATCTGGCAGGCGGCCGTCCAGACTCAGCAGCGCGGGTCCTTTGAGACCATCTCGTCCAACATCGGCGCACGGATTGCAGCGACATTGCGACAGAACATGGACCTCGTCACGACTGCCCAGGGACTAATCGCCATTGATCCCAGCATGAACGATTCCCAGTTCGTGCAGCTCATGGAAGCCATCGGCGCCTCGACGCGCTACAAAGAGTCCGTCGACGTCGGCTACATCGAGCGGGTACCGGAGAGCGGGCTCGGCGCCTTTTGGGCGTCCATGGGATCTCCCGTCGCCGGCACCATTGGGGGTGCTCAAGTGTCTCCTCCGGGGATCCGAGCGCAGTACTGTCTGGACCGCGCCGGATTCATCCAGGGATTCGCAGGGGGAGTCAGCTCCCTCGGGGCGCTTATTCCGGCTGGAGCCGACTTTTGTGCGGCGTCAGCAGCCGACAAGCTCTTCCAGGCGGCGGCCAACGAGGACGAGCTTCTCGTGACGTCGGTCGCCGGGGGCCTCGCGACGGCCGACGTCTCGATGGAGACTTCCAATCTCTCGAAGTTGCCACCGGACGCGCTGCCGGCCCTCATGGCACTGCTTCGCGACGACGTCGTCATCGCCCCGGTCTATCGCGTGGGCACGGCTCTCACCACGGTGGCCGACCGCCAGGCCGCCCTGGTCGGATGGGCGACGGACGTGCTCGACGTCCCGGGCATCGTGTCTGAGGGACTGAGAACCAGCGGGTTCGAGCTCCGCCTGACCCACACCAACCCGGGTCGGCCACCGCTTTCACTGTTCCACACTGCCATGAGAAGCACCGGTGACTTCACCCGGACGATGCGTATCGCCATCGACGGCCAATGGGCGATCACCTTGATCGGTTCCCCGCCGTCGGGGGCCATTTCTTCGTTCAGCCAGGGGGTGCTCTTGGGCAGCGGTCTTCTCGTCGTCGCCGTGTCGCTCTTCGCCCTGGTTTGGGTGCTAGGCAGGTCGCGCGAACGAGCTCTGGGCCTTGTCGACCAGAAAACTGCCGAGCTCGTTCATCAGGCTCTCCACGACGGGCTCACCGGCCTTCCTAACCGTGTACTTATCGTCGACCGCGCCGAGCAGATGCTCGCCCGCGCCGCCCGCCAGCATCTGCAGGTCGGCGCCTTGTTCCTCGACTTGGACAACTTCAAGGCTATCAACGACGGTCTGGGGCACGCGGCTGGCGACCGCATACTGCAGCTGGTAGCGACACGTCTAAACTCCGCGCTGCGGGCGAGCGACACCATTGGGCGCCTGGGCGGAGACGAGTTCGTGATCCTCGTCGAAGGTGCGCTCGACATGGGACCCGAGTTGGTTGCCACTCGCTTGACGGAGGTCCTCCGGCAACCCTTCCTCCTAGACGAGGCGAGCGTCCCGCTCAACGTCAGCGCCAGCATCGGCATCGCCGTGGGGGCTAGGGAAACGGCCGAGCGGCTGCTGCGGGACGCCGACGTCGCGCTCTACGAGGCCAAGGCAGCCGGCAAGAACTGCTACCGGATCTTCCGGACGGAGATGCAGCACGCCGTCTCAGACCGTCTCGAGCTCGAGATGGACCTGCATCTGGCCCTGAACAACGAGGAGTTCTTCGTCGTTTACCAGCCGATCTTCGATCTCCGTAGCGAGGACGTCACCGCCGTGGAGGCCCTTCTGCGCTGGAGGCACCCGACGCGCGGCATTGTGGCGCCCACCACGTTCATCCCCATCGCCGAGGAAACAGGTCTCATTGTCCCCATCGGACGCTGGGTCTTGAACCAGGTTTGTCTCCAGGGCGAGACGTGGCGAGGGCGGGGTTCCACTGTGGCCGTGTCGGTGAACGTTTCGGGACGCCAGCTGGAGACAGACGAGTTCGCAACCCACGTGCAGGAGGCATTGGACAACAGCGGACTCGATCCAGGGCTGCTCACCCTTGAGATCACTGAGTCCACGCTGATGCGCGACACTGGGGCAACGATCCGGCGATTGCGCCATCTCAAAGATCTAGGGGTGCGCCTTGCCATCGATGACTTCGGGACCGGCTACAGCTCCCTGGCCTATCTACGGGAGTTCCCCGTGGATGCGCTCAAGATCGACCGATCCTTCATCGCCGGCATCGCCGAGTCGACTGAGTCCGGTGCCCTTATCCATACCCTCATCCAACTGGGCAAAACCCTCGGTCTCGAAACCCTTGCCGAAGGAATCGAGGAGCGTGCGCAGCTGGTGCGCCTCCAGCGCGAGCGCTGCGACACGGGACAGGGTTTCCTCTTGGCGCGCCCTCTCGAGGTGGACGAGATGGAGGAGTTCCTCGGTGTCCGGGGCACCGCTGCGACTTCGGGGTTCGCCTCACACGGTTGGCGGCTACCCGCTCGCGGGTAGTGCCGGTCCTTCTCAAGGTCGGGGCGGCGGCCAGCTCGTTGACTCCACTCCATAACTGACTACCGAGCTATGTCGACCGTCACGTAACGTAATTCCCCGGCGTTTTCCATCACGGAATTCCCCCCTCCGGCGTGCGTGTTTCACTCGATGGCACCTTCCTCCTGCCCTCGCCCACGCCGAGGAAGCTGCGTAGTTACGGTGGCGAAGGCCTTGGGCCTCGTCGCCACGCTCAGCCCCAACGAGGCGCCGAGGCAAACCGAGCCGAAGTGCGAGCTAGGGGCCTCGCGCGGCCCCTGGTTCGCGCCATGCCGTCTGTCGTATGTCCGTCGATACCGCGATTCCTAGCCCCGATGCGCCTCGCCGCCGCGTCTCGTCTGGGCTCGGTCTCGGTGCTAAGGGAGTGATCCGACGTAGCGGTACTTGACCGCCTTATGGCAATGCGGACACGGGGGGAACTCGTCGCCGATATGGGACATTTGGACTGACCACTGCGGCCCACAGGCGGAGATATAGGTTCCCACCCGCTTGCAGCGGTCGCCGGTCTTGGGCATGACCATCTCCGTTCAGTCCAACGGGACGGCAAGCTACAGCCAGCGGTTTATTACCCGCTAGTCACCGGCTGCAAGTGCCTTCAAACCGAAGGATTGTCTGCTCTCAGGTACCCTGAGCTCCTTGGTGGCCACAGGCGTATGCTTTTGGGCGGCGTTTGCCATGGTGAGACCACGAGGTGACATGACATGAGCCTCCTAATCGACTCGGACACCCATCTCTTCGAGCCGTCGGACATGTGGCAGAACTACATCGACCCGAAAGACCGTGACGTCGCCCTGCACATGGCGACAGATGACCTCGGGTACACATGGCTCATGTACGGTGACCGTCGCCTGAGCCTCGGTGGACCACATCGCCCAGGAGATGTCGACGGCATAGGTGTGTTTCGCCAGCGCCTTGTCGATGGCCTGCCCTCCAACTTCAACTTGTCGGAGTTCAACTGCTCGTATAGCAACCCAGTGGAGCGCCTGGCGCAGCTCGACAAGGCGGGATTCGACGCCTCGATCATGTTCCCCAACTACGGCATCAGTTGGGAGCGACCCCTCCAGAACGACCTGCGCGCCACACTGGCCAACATGGCGGCCTGGAACCGCTGGATCGTCGAGATTGCCGCCCAGGGTGAAGGTCGGCTCTTCCCGGTCGCCCACCTGAGCCTCCAGAACCTCGACTGGCTGGAGGTCCAGCTCGAAGGCCTGGCCGACGGGGGGATCCGGCTCGGGCTCATCGCACCTGCACTGGTCAATGGGAAACCGCTATCGCATCACGACCTCGACAGGGCGTGGGCGGCGTTTATCGACCACGACATTTCCCCCGTATTCCACGTCGCCAACCAGACTCGACCCTTCGATGACGCATGGTACGGAGAGGATCTGGAGGGCGGGATCAACCCTATGAGCGTGGTCTTCATCTGGACAGCGGCAGCTCTCGCTCTAAGCGACCTGATCCTCAACGGCGTGTTAGAGCGCTTTCCCGATCTACGTATCGGCATCATGGAGCTGTCTGCCCCCTGGGTGTCGCTTCATCTGCGAATGATGGACGGTGGCTATCGCCACACTGGGCGGTTTAATGGGGAGTCCACTGGGCTCTCTCTTATGCCGAGTGAGTACTTCCGTCGGCAGGTCCGAGTGGCGGCGTTCTCCTACGAGCAGCCGCATTCACTCATCAAAGCTTCCGGCGACATCTTTATGGCGTGCAGCGATTATCCCCACACCGAAGGTACTTACTCTGCCATCCAGGACTACGAGGCGACGGGTCTGGCACCGTCGGAGGAATCTGCGGCCTTCTTCGGGGGAAACGCCGCATACTTGCTGAGGCTGCCCACCGGCTGGACGTTTCGGACGGCGAGCAGGCGCGAAGCTCCTCGCCGTCAGACCCTGAACGGCCCGATGAAACGCGAGGCTGTGTAACAATCTGGACCGAGCGAGGAGTGATGCCGGTATCGCCCTCCCCGTCGGGCAGGAACCTCGCGATTCAGTTCGCCCCCCTCGCCGAAAGCTCGCTGCCGCCGCTGCTGACCGCCTCGTCAACTATCGCCAGCAGTTCCCCGACGTAGCCTCCGTCGCAAGGGCATACGGGAGTAAGCATCTCGGACACCCTGGGACGAATGGCACTTTGGGATGGTGCTTGCTCTACTAGGCGATGCCGAGGCCCGCCTGCACTTCACCTGCTTTGCCGCTATCGAAGACGACAGGGACTGGGCCATGCGCAAGCGCCAAGAACCCCGCGACCTTGTTGAGGTGACCGACCCGAATGCTCTCAGGGCCGAGATTGAGGCCCGGATTGAGGCATGTCGGGCGTTACTCAGGCTTCCGGCCTGACCCGCACTGAAATCCCGGTGGTCGCCTGGCCTGGCCGGGGGCCGGTCAGGACCTCTGAGAGGCCGGACCACCCCGGTAACCCGGCCAGGAGCGTTCTCGGGTGGGCGGTCGTCCGGCCAGGTCGACATGAAGCGGCACAACCCGGACGGTCGGCCTATTGGCCGTTCGCTCCCCGAGTAGAGCGGCGGGCAAGCATCCAGACCCCTACCGAGATGGAGATGACACCCAGTAGTCCGGCGACATAAGCGTAGGGGGTGAAGGCGAAACCCACGACCAAAAGGAGGAACAGGACACCCAAGGCGATGAAGAAAACCCCCACGGCTTCCACGTTACGGCTCGGAATAGGAATCCGTCCAAGATCGTTTTTTTGACGTCGTTACCGCCTGGGTCGCCTCTGCTGCCCAACCGCCCGACTCCGGCACGTTGCGGGCGGGGGTGTCAGACTGACGAGATGCCTATTGACCCAGCCGTTCAACAGGTCCTGGACGGTGTGGCGGCCATGCCCGGTCCGACCGCCCTGGAGGAGATGAGTCCTTCCGAAGTCCGGTCGATCATGGATGAGATGGCAGGGATCTTCCCCGGCCCAGAGGTTGATACCGAAGATCGCACTATCCCCGGCCCAAATGGCGACATTCCCGTGCGCATCTACCGTCCCGAGGGTGACGGTCCATTCCCGGTTGTGGTGTTCTTCCACGGAGGTGGCTTCGTCATCGGCAGTATCACCAGCCACGACGCCACGTGCCGGTCGCTGTGCCAGAAGGCGGGCGCGGTGGTCGTGTCAGTGGAGTACCGCCTGGCACCCGAGTACCCCTTCCCAGCCGCCCCGGAGGACTGCTACGCAGCGACAAGCTGGGTATCGGAACACGCTGTCGAGCTGGGCGTGAACTCGTCGCGCTTAGCGGTGGTCGGTGATAGCGCCGGTGCGAATCTGGCGGCTGTCGTCTGTCTTATGGCAAAGGAGCGGGGTGGTCCACCAATCGCCTTCCAAGCGTTGGTGTATCCGGTCACCGACCATGTGGACACCGAGTCGCGGACCGAGAATGCCGAGGGCTACCTCTTGACCACAGCGGCCATGGACTGGTTCATCGGCCACTACGCCGACGATGAGACCCGGAAGAACCCTTGGTGCGCCCCTCTCCGGGCCTTGGACCTGAGCGGACTACCGCCAGCGTTGGTGATCACGGCGGAGTTCGACCCGCTTCGTGACGAGGGTGAGGCTTACGGCCAGAGGCTCCAGGATGCGGGTGTCCCCGTCACCATCTCTCGCTATGACGGGATGGTCCACGGCTTCTTTTCGATGACTGCGCTCGTCCCGAGAGCGGTCGACGCCGAGGACGAGGTGGCGAAAGCGCTTCGGCTCAGACTTACCGCCAGCTAACCGCCCTGAAATGCCGGAGTTCGGCCTGGACAGAGCCTCGAGCCAGGCCGGGACGGCTGGACCTGACCGAAGAACGCGGCCCGGAGCATTACCACCTGAGGTCGGCTCCCAGACCGACCGAGGTCCAGGTAGCGCACGTCACATGTCGGACGGGGCCCGCCCGTTCAGCTGATGCAGAACTCGCTCGGCAGTGCCTCAGACTAGCTCCATCTGGACTGGCATAGACGAAGCTCCACGAAGAAGTAATCCTCCGGTTGGTACAGGTGGCGCTGTGATTTCGACGTCTGCGACTTGACGGGCAAGCGTCTCCAATGCGATGTGAGCCTCCAGGCGGGCGAGCGGCGCCCCGAGGCACAAGTGGATGCCACTTCCAAAGCCGAGATGGTCGGTCGGATTACGGTGGAGGTCGAAGTGATCTGGATCTTCGTAGTGGCGCTCGTCTCTGTTTGCCGCGCCCACATAGGCGAGCACGATTGTCCCCTCAGGGAGACGGGCGTTACCGAGCTGGGTCGAACACGTCGTTCCGCGTGGGACGGCCTGGACCGGGCTTTCGTATCGCAGGGCCTCCTCGACCGCGCCAGGTATGAGGGATGGCTCATCTCGCATGGTCCGCAGGGTCGCAGGGTCCTGAGCGAGAACCTTCATGACATTCGACAGCAGGTTGGTGGTTGTCTCGTTTCCCGCCACGAGAAGGAGCACGCAGAACATGACTAGCTCATCAGCGGTCAAAGGCTGCTCGTCGGCCTCGGTCTTGCCGATAAGCATACTGACGAGGTCCCCACGGGGCTGGGAACGGCGACGATCGATGATCTCGCCGAAAAAGCCGACCATCTCCAACATGCTGTCTGCTTTTTTGTCGCTCAGGTTTGGACCGCCTACAAAGATCCCGATAAGATCGTCAGACCAGCGCTTGAAGTCATCACGCATGGATGCAGGGATACCCATCAACTCGCCAATCACGAGCACCGGAAATGGCCAGGTGAAGTCTCGCACCCAGTCAGCAACGCCCTGCGAGTTGGCGGCTAGGAGAGTTGCAAAGCGTTCCTCGCACACCGTCCGCATCCAACCCTCGTGGAGTCCGATCGACCTGGGCGTGAAGGGACGACTGAGGAGGCGTCGCAAGCGAACGTGGTCCGGTGGGTCAATAGCGATGAGTATCCGTAAGTTGTCGGTGTCCGCCATGCCTAATGGATTGCCACTCGAATCGTCATCAAGAGGTCGACGTCGCGATCCGCCGAAGGTGCCTCGCATCCCGAGCTTTGAGGAGAAAGTGTCAGGATCGCGGAGTATCTCGGTACAGTGCTGGTAGCGGCTCACCACCCACAGGTCTGCGTCTTCGATGTAGTGAACCGGCGCCTCATCCCGAAGAGTACGGTACGTAGGATAAGGATCGAGGGCCTCGTAGATGGTGGAAGGATCGAAGGCGATGTCGGCAGTCGATCCCACGACCCCTTTCTAGTCCTCCAGGTCTTCTGCTTCCACTCGTTCTTCTGACCTCTCGTCGTAGCGCCAAGAGGAGGCCTGTCAGGCAAGTTGCCAGAAGACTCCAACGAGTCCCAGCCGGTCAAGGATCGCTTGGTTCTGTTCTCGACTGTGGGGTTGCCATTCCGGATCGAGCCGATCGTGCCACCAGACCTCGGCCAGCTCAGCCAGCTTGGACACCGTCGTCGTCTCACCGCGTTGGCGACTGCCGTGCCAACCGTCGACATGGGCCTCAGATCGAAAGAGGTTCATGGTCGTACAGGTGTAGACGATGTCATCCCACCACCGGCTGGCTGGGACAAGACAGTGGAAGAGCAAGGTCTTATCGTCCGGTGCGTGGTTTCTCACCCTGACGCTGATGGGGTGTCCGCAGTCGGGACAGGACGACTCGATGCGACCGTCGGTCTTCAACGCGGCACAGATCCCGAAGGCGTCCCATGCACAGTTGGCGTACCACCACCTCTCTTGCGCTTGGACACGGTAGGCAGAGGGGATCGCCGAGAACGGATTGGCCATCCTGATTTCATCTGTAGCCCGATTGAGCACGAGGGCATGAGCTTCGTGAAGTCGATGCCAACTCTGAATGACCTCGCCACTGCTCAGGTGAGAGTCCCGCGCTACGTCATCAGCGGTTGGGGCGTGCCCCGATTCGACGAATAGGCGGTACGTCGCGTTTCAGACTTCGAGGTCTATCTCATCCATTGGCAAAGCATTCTTCACCAGGCTCGGGCGTGCTCGGCAGACGATCCTCGGGCTAGCTCACGGACGGTGACTCCGTCCGGGATTACTCAAGGGGGTCGTCAATACCGCCTGGGTGGATGAAAGTGGCCGCCCGCCCGAGTGCGGCACCTACGGGGCGGGGTTCCCTCCCGCTCCATACGTTCGCGCTGGCAGGTGTCGCCTGAGGCGAGGCCCCGTCGTACTGAAGACGCCTGGCTGCCGGTCCTTGACAATGTTCAGCTCAAACGCTCAATTTGTGCTAGTCCTAAGCCTAGGTAGTCTCAGAGCCAGCGTCCGAAGCGGCGCTCCGCGGGTCGGACGGGGAGGGGGAAACATGGCGACGATCCCAGCACCGTCTAGCCAGGTTGATAGAGACGTTCACCAGCTCCACCAGCTTGGATATGCGCAGGAGCTTCGTCGCCGGATGGGTAGTTTCTCCAACTTCGCCGTCTCGTTGACGATCATTTCAGTCCTCTCTGGCTGCCTGACGCTCTACTACTTCGGGATGCAGGAGGGCGGCCCGGTCGTCATCGTGTGGGGCTGGATCATCGTCGGGGTGATGACGACCGTCGTCGGGCTCGGCATGGCCGAGATCGCCTCCAAGTACCCCACCGCCGGGGGTCTTTATTACTGGTCCGCCAAGCTCGCCGGAAAGAACTCCGGCGCATGGAGCTGGTTTACCGGCTGGTTCAACCTCCTCGGCCAGGTGGCCATCACGGCGGGCATCGACTACGGCTTCGCTTTCTTCTTTGCTTCCTTCCTCAACATGACGACAGGCTTCCCGACGACCGCGGGCTACATTCTGATCGTTTACGCGGGGATCCTCCTCATCCACGGTCTCATCAACACCTTCGGTGTGCGTGTGGTGGCGTTCCTCTCGGACGTGTCGGCCTGGTGGCATATCCTCGGCGTGCTGGTCATTGCCTGCGTGCTCGCCTTCGTGCCGAGCCACCACGCTTCGGCCTCGTTCGTGTTCACAAAGTTCGTTAACCTCTCCGGCTTCCACCTTTCCCCGTACGTCTTCTTCGTGGGACTGCTCATGGCCCAGTACACCTTTACGGGTTACGACGCCTCCGCCCACATGTCGGAGGAGACCCGGGGGGCCGAACTTTCAGCACCCCGAGGACTCGTCAACTCGATCGTCGTTTCTCTCATCGCCGGATGGATTCTCATCCTTGCGGTCACATACGTCCTCCCCACGAACATGACCACTTACGGCAAGTACGCCGCCGAGGAGTTCGCGCCCGTTCTCATCTGGGCCAACGCCATCGGCCGGCACGGAGCCGAGCTGCTTCTGGTCATCGCCTTCATGGCCCAGGCCTACTGCGGCATGGCGTCCGTCACGGCGAATTCCCGCATGCTGTACGCCTTCAGCCGAGATGGAGCTGTGCCCGGCCACCAGTTGTGGCACCGAATCAATCGGCGCACCAGGACGCCGACAAACGGGATCTGGTTCTGCGTCGTCTTCGCCTTCATCCTGGCGATCCCCTCCATGTGGAGCGGTGTCGCCTACGGAGCCGTCACCTCCATCGCGACGATCGGCCTCTACATCGCCTACATCCTCCCGACCCTCCTTCGCCGCTTGCAGGGCAAGGCGTGGGAGGGCGGCCCCTGGAGTCTCGGCCGCTGGAGCCCGTTCATCGGCATCCTTGGGATCGTCTGGGTGGCCGTCATCGTCGTGCTCTTCATGCTCCCGGAGGCCAGCCCGATCAACGTCGACACCTTCAATTACGCGCCAATTGCCGTCGGCGTCGTGCTTCTGTTCTCGGGCGGCTACTGGATCTTCAGTGCCCGGCGGTGGTTCAAGGGGCCGGTGGCACAGGGTGACGAAGCCCAGCTAAAGGCGATTGAGGCCAAGTTCGAGCACGTCAGCGAAGAGCTCGCCAAGGTCGACTGACCCACTATTCGCAACAGGCCGACGCTCGCGGCGACCGGTGCCCGTGCGCCGCCGAGACTTAGAAGAGCGGACCCATCGGCGCCTTTCCGCGTGACAACGACGTTCATGAACACGTCAGCCTGGTCCTAGCGTGACGCAGGGGGCCCCGAGGGCGCCTTCCTCGGCGGACGCTGACCGCTCTGCCGGACCGGGCGGAGGTCCCTCCGAGCAAGGTCGGTGACCGTCGCCCCGCCTGCTCCTCGGGCCCGGGCACTCGATTGAGCGCGTTGAGGACGTTGAGTCCAGTACCGTATCCGGGTAGCGAGGGGTTCGATGGAACTGGTCCGGATTGCACAGCTCCCTCGCAGATCGGAGTGCTGACGACGGTGTTCGAGAACCTTTTCGTGGCAGTCGACAACTCCGAGCAGTCGGACCGGGCGGTCCAGATGGCCGCGGCCTTGGCAAAGCTCTCGGGTGGTCGGGTAAAGGTGTTTCACGTGCGCGAGACGCTCAAGGTGGTTGGCAAGGGCGCCGGGACCTACGAGCTCGAGGAGGCCGATGACGTTTCCCACCTCGTGGCCAAGGAGGTCGCCGTGTTCGAGGAAGCGGGTGTCCCCGTGACTTCGGAGGTTCGCCACGCCCGGCTCGGCCACGCTGCGGCTGAGATCATCAACGCCGCCCGCGAAGAAGACGCTAGCGTGATTGTGATCGGTTCACGTGGACTTGGCGAGGTCGAAGCGCTCGTCTATGGCAGCACGGCGTACAAGGTCCTCCACCTCGCCGATCGGCCGGTGCTGGTCGCCCGCTGACGACCGAGCCGAGGGCGCGATTCGGTGTGCTTGCCAAGCCCCGCATCGAGGAGGAGTTCATCCACATCGAAGCCGAGCTAACAGAGGTCGATTGATGAATCCAGGAGACGGCGGAAGCCAGTCAGGTTGGCTCTCGCTCGAGGATCTCAGACACGAGACCGCCGCCGGTCGTATCGACACGGTGCTGGTGGCGATGACCGATATGCAGGGTCGTCTCCAGGGCAAGCGCACCGACGCGCGCTACTTCCTCGAGGAGGTCGTCCCCAAGGCTGCCGAGGGGTGCAATTACTTGCTGGCCGTGGATGTCGACATGCGGACGGTGGCCGGCTACGCCCTGGCCTCGTGGGAGCTCGGATACGGGGACTTCGTCCTTCGTCCAGATCTGGACACGTTGCGCCGGGTCCCGTGGCACCCGAACACCGCCATGTGCGTCGCCGACGTCGTCAGCACCGATGGCGAAGACGTCGTCGCCTCCCCGCGCCAAGTGCTCCGCCGCCAGGTCGAACGACTGGGCGAGCGGGGCTACCAGGCCTATGCCGCCACCGAGCTCGAGTTCATCGTGTTCCGGGACACCTATGAGGAAGCGTGGAGAAAGGCGTACCGGGACCTCACCCCTGCCAACTTCTACAACGTCGACTACTCGCTCCTCGGCACGGCCAGGATCGAACCGCTGCTCCGGCGCATCCGCCTCGAGATGGCCGGGGCGGGGATGCAGGTGGAGTCGGTCAAGGGCGAGTGCAACTACGGCCAGCACGAGATCGCCTTCCGCTACTGCGGCGTCCTGGCGAAGGCAGACGAGCACTCGCTCTTCAAGACGGGCGCCAAGGAGATCGCTGCCCAGGAGGGTTACAGCCTGACGTTCATGGCCAAGTTCGACGAGCGCGAAGGCAACTCCTGCCACGTGCACTTCTCGCTGCGCAACCAGGACGACGAGGCAGCGTTCCCGGACGGGCCGCACGGGCACACTGACGTCTTCGAGCATGCTCTGGCCGGGATTATGGCGACGCTCAGGGACGTGACCGTCCTCCACGCACCCAACATCAACTCCTACAAGCGCTTCGTCGAAGGGTCTTTCGCCCCCACGGCGATTGCTTGGGGACGGGACAACCGGACCTGTGCCTTCCGGGTTGTCGGCCACGGCGAGGGATTGCGCATCGAGTGCCGAGTGCCGGGCGGCGACGTGAACCCGTATCTGTCTATCGCCGCACTGGTGGCAGGCGCCATCGAGGGAATCGACGACAAGATGGCACTCGAGCCCGAGTTCGTGGGCAACGCCTACGTGTCCGACAAGCTGCGGGTGCCTGGCACGCTGCGCGAGGCCGCTCGACTCTTCACCGAGAGCGCCTTCGCCCGCCGCGCCTTCGGCGACGAGGTCGTCGACCACTACACGAACGCGGCCCGCATCGAGCTCGAGGCCTACGACGCGGCCGTCACGGACTGGGAGCGCTTCCGGGGCTTCGAACGGCTGTGAGCGGCGAGTTCAGCGTCGTCAACCCGGCCACCGAGGAGGTGCTGGGGACCGTGCCCGATCTCACGGCCGAGGAGACCGACGCCGCCATCATCCGGGCCGCTGCCGCCTTCCCGGCTTGGGCGACGTTGGCGCCCGCTGAGCGCGGCCGGGTCCTGCATCGCTTCGCCGAGCGCATCGACGAAGCGCGCCATGAGCTCGCCGCCCTCGAGGTGGACGGGGCGGGCCACACGGTGAGCAATGCCCGGTGGGAGGCGTCCAACGTCCGCGACGTGGTCGCCTACTACGCGGGGGCACCCGAGCGGCACTTCGGCCGCCAGATCCCGGTGGCCGGGGGCGTCGATGTCACCTTCCGCGAGCCCCTCGGCGTCGTGGGGGTGGTCGTACCCTGGAACTTTCCCATGACCATTGCCGCCTGGGGTTTCGCCCCGGCACTCGCCGCTGGGAACACCGTCCTCGTGAAGCCGGCCCAGCTCACCCCCCTGTCGGCCGTTCGCCTCCAAGCGCTGGCGATGGAGGCCGGGATTCCCGACGGCGTCCTCCAGGTGGTGACCGGATCGGGCAGCGAGGTCGGTTGGCGCTTCGTCGAGCACCCGGGGGTTCGCAAGGTCTGCTTCACCGGATCGACCGAGGTGGGCAAGCGGATCATGGCCGGCTGTGCCGAGCAGGTGAAACGGCTCACGCTCGAGCTCGGGGGCAAGTCGGCCAACATCGTCTTCGCCGACGCAGACCTCGAAGAAGCGGCTCGTAGCGCCCCGTACGCCGTCTTCGACAACGCCGGTCAGGACTGCTGTGCCCGGTCTCGCATCCTGGTCGAGCGCACGGTGTACGACCGGTTCATGGAGTTCCTCGAGCCCGCCGTGCAAGGCGTCGTGGTGGCCGATCCCCGTGATGAGTCGAGCCAGATGGGACCGCTCATTTCGGCCGACCACCGGCGCCGGGTGGCATCGTTCGTCCCCGACGACGCCCCGGTGGCGTTCCGGGGCTCGACGCCCGAGGGCCCCGGCTTCTGGTTCCCGCCCACCGTGCTGGCACCCGTCGATCCGAACGAGCGCGCCTTCAGGGAGGAGATCTTCGGACCGGTCGTAGCCGTGGTGCCCTTCGAGGACGAGCAAGACGCTGTCCGCATCGCCAACGACACGGTGTACGGCCTGTCGGGTTCCATCTGGACCCGGGACGTCGGAAGGGCGCTGCGGACGGCCAGGGCGCTCGAGACGGGGAATCTCTCGGTCAACTCGAACTCGTCGGTGCGCTACTCGACGCCCTTCGGCGGGTTCAAGCAGTCGGGTCTCGGCAGGGAACTGGGTCCCGACGCTCTCGAAGCCTTCTCGGAGGTCAAGAACGTCTTCATCTCCACGGAGGGCTGACGCTTACCCGGCTAGTTTTAGCTTTGTGAGCCCCAGTGACGATTCGGTGACGAAAGGGAAGGAGTGACGAACCGCCTCGAAGGCAAGGTGGCCGTGATCACCGGTGCGGCGAGCGGCATCGGCAAGGCGAGCGCCCGGCGCTTCGCGGCCGAGGGCGCCTATGTGGTCGTGGCCGACGTTGCTGATGAGGCGGGCAACGCCATCGCCGACGAAATCGGGGGCCTCTACGTACACGCCGATGTCAGCAAGGGACCGGAGGTCGAGGCGATGTACGAGGCCGCCGTCGATCGCTACGGCACGCTGGACATCTGCTTCAACAACGCCGGCATCTCACCGCCCGAAGACGACTCGATCCTTGTCACCGGGATCGAGGCCTGGGACCGGGTCCAGGAGATCAACCTCACGAGCGTGTACCTGTGTTGCAAGCACGGGATCGCCCGGCTCCTCGAGCACGGAGGCGGTTCGGTCATCAACACCGCGTCGTTCGTGGCGGTGCTCGGGGCCGCCACGTCGCAGATCTCTTACACCGCCTCGAAAGGCGGAGTCCTGGCCATGTCGAGGGAGCTCGGCGTCCAATTCGCCCGCCAAGGCGTTCGGGTCAACGCCCTGTGCCCGGGGCCGGTGAACACCCCTCTCTTGCAGGAGCTGTTCGCCAAGGACCCGGAGCGGGCACAGCGCCGTCTCGTGCACGTGCCCATGGGGCGCTTCGCCGAGCCGGAGGAGATCGCCGCCGCCGCCTCCTTCCTGGCGTCCGACGATGCCTCGTTCATCACCGCCTCGACATTCCTCGTGGACGGAGGAGTCCACGCCGCTTATGTCACGCCCGAGTGAGCCGGCCGCGACGGCCGTGCCGGTCATTGGGGTCACGGCCTACGAAGAGCACGCCCGCTGGGGGCCGTGGGCCGAGCGGGCCGCGCTCGTGCCGGCAACGTATATCCACGCCGTCGAAGCGGCCGGAGGTGCCGCCATGGTCCTTCCCGTTCAGTCCCCGACGCTCGTGGTCCTCTTGGACCGGGTCGATGGTCTCGTCGTCTCAGGTGGTCCCGACGTCGGCGCCGAGCGCTACGGCCAGAGGGCGCATCCCGAGACCCAGGAACCCCGCGCCGAGCGCGACAGCTTCGAGCTGGCCCTCGTGGAGGAGGCAACTCGCCGGGAGCTACCCACCCTCGCCATCTGCAGGGGTATGCAGGTCCTGAACGTCGTGCGTGGCGGGACCCTGCATCAGCACCTCCCCGACGTGGTCGGCCACAAGGGCCACTCCCCGAAGGCGGGCGAGTACGCCTGGCACGGGCTCGACATCGCTCCGCGGTCGCGGCTCGCCCGGATCGTCGGCGGGTCGACGGCGGAGATCGCCAGCCACCATCACCAGGCCATCGACCGGCTGGGCCGCGGCCTCGAGGTCAGTGCCCGGGCCGAGGACGGCACGATCGAGGCGGTGGAGGACCCGACCCTTCCGTACCTGCTCGGAGTCCAATGGCACCCCGAGGAGGGCCCGGACTTCTCGCTGTTCCGAGCGCTCGTGGCCGCGGCAGCGCGGCGGCCGTAACCGGTCGCCCGAGGCCGTTGACACCGAGACCACCACGGGCGACACCTCGCTAGGGTCCTGATGGCGTCCCCGAGGAGTTTCCACTCGTCTGTCACGTTAGAATCGCAGAGTCAGGCGTAACGACCGAATTCATGTGGGCGGTCTACGATTGACCCGTGGACGTTGTGATTACGCCCGCCGCCCGGGAATTCATCAGGGCACACAGCGGAGCGGTGTTCATCAGGTCTCACACGCATCGGTGCTGTAGCGGACCACTCACAGTTCTCGACACCTCGATGACCGAGCCGCCTGATGGCAAGGGCTATATCCAGATCAAAGCCGCCGATGGCGTCGATGTCTGGTACTGGGGGAATCCGGTTGCTTCCCCTCATGTCCTGACGGTGGGGCTACGGGGGATCGCTCGCCGCCATCTGGTGTCGTACTGGGATGGGTGTGTATACGACCTCAACGGTGAGTATCGCTCACATGGGCGGCCTATGGACGTGTGTGGACCAACCACCCGAAGGTCGCGCCATGATGCTGGTTGAGCCGAAACTCCCCGACGTTCTTTCGGCATGGGCACTGTGACGGGCAAGAGCGTTGGTAACGACACTCTGAAACCGGCGCAGTGGTCCCAGCAACCGCACGGAACTGCCTGGAGCAGGATGCCCTGGCCAGGCCGTCCGGCCAGGTCAGACAAGCCGAGGGCGAGCGAGATCACGCAGCGGCGTCATAACAGGGCGGGTGGCCCGCCAGCCCAAGTGCGGTGAACCTCTGCTCCCGCCCATCCGGGTTTGCCGGGAGCAGGATGCCTCTGCCGGGACTGGGCCCAGGGCCTAGGAGGGCCAGACCGCCCTGGTAACCCCCCGGAGCGATCTCGGGCAGTCGGTCATCCTTCCAGGGTGCGATGAAGCGGCATTTGCAGGATGCCCGCCCATTTCGATACATGCAGCGCGATACCGGCACGAGCCCGGACGGAGGGGGTCTTGGGCTGAACTGGTAGGCACGAGCCGGGACGAGCCCGGACAAGGGAGCATGTACTCAACTGGAGTTCGAGTCCCCCCCGAGCCGACTGTTCAGACGCGAGGTCAGGAACTTCCTCCCCCGGCGCCGGGACCCACCTTGAGCTTCACCTTCTTGGACTTCGACTTCGTGCTGCCACTCACAGTCAATTCGATCTTGTACTTGACAGACTTCTTCGTGGAGGTGTTAAGCGGCGGATAGAGCGTTTCGCTCACGGATCCGCTCGAGCAGGTGACGGTCACGGGCAGACCCGAGAATGTCGGTGTCGACGAGAATGTGCAACTCGTGGCGTTGGCCACTGTCGCAGACACAATCGACGACCCGCCGGCGGCGGTGATAATGGCAGGACTCGCTGCCAGTCCGGCAATGGTCGGCTTGGGCGTCTTGGTCTTGGTCGTCTTGCCCCAGGCGGCTTCCGATACGCCGAAGGTGGTCGCCACAGCCACAACCGCCACTCCGGCGATTGCCGCCCACCTCACGCCTCGAGTCCCCATGGCGCCCCCCCGTTCATCGTCCGCCGGCCGGACCCGGTATGCCCACTCCATCGTTTCAGCCGACGAGGAATCCTACTGCTTCAGAGCAAACATTCGTCACCGGGCGCCGAATCTCCCCGGGGTCGACAAAGGGTGTCTACACATGCTGCTCGACTGCAGGTAAGCGGCAGCAACTTCGCCGATGGCGACTCCAAGGGAAGTTTCCGCCTCCGCGGTCCCGTTGCCACCGTCGGCCATTGTGGAGTTGGGCTGAAGTACAGGTCGTGGCCCGGATCGTCAATCGCACTCAAGCGGCTCATCTCGGATGCCCGCTCCTTTCGATACACACACCGTGTTTCCGGGCGGATCAGGCCCGGACGGCGAACAATCTCCACGTCCCAGGCACACCCTTCAGCTCTCGCTCACCCCGGTCATCGAACTCGATGCCCGAACCCACTACCAGGTCTGTCACCGTACGGGAAACGAGCACCTCTCCAGCCCCAGCGAGGGCTGACACCCGAGCCGCGATATGGACGGCAACTCCAGCCACACCGTCCCCACGGGATTCGATCTCTCCAGTATGAAGCCCTGCACGGATGTTGAAGCCAAGAGATCGGACGGCCTCGACGAGGCTGCGCGCACATTCGACGGCCCGTGCCGGACCATCAAAGACTGCCAATGCGCCGTCCCCCGTGGTGTTGACGTATCGACCTCGAAAGCGATCCAGTTCACGCCGAGTCAGTGCGTCGTAGTCGTCGAGGGTGTCTCGCCACCGTCGGTCACCGATCTCGGCCGCTTTTGCGGTTGAACCCACGATGTCGGTAAACATCACGGTGGCGAGCACCCGGTCAAGGACGCCGCTCGGCCGGATACCAGTCATGAGTTCTTCAACCGCGTCGAGGATGTCCTCGCTTTGACCAGCGAAGGGCCAGTGGTCATCGCCTTGCAGCTCAACGAGCCTGGCACCCTTGATGCGACTGGCGAGATGGCGACTGTGTTCACAGCGAACGTGATGGTCACCTGCTCTGCTGATCACGACGGTGGGTGTTTGGATACTGGCAAGGACATCTGTTACGTCGCTCTCCCAAAACGCCCTGGGGATCGCTGCGGAATCGGGCGTGGCCGAGAGGCGCTCGATGCGTCCCCATCGCCGTTTCGCCTCCACACTGCTCACGAAACTCGGAGCGATCACTTGGGTTATGTCGCCGGTCCCCCATCTGTTACGCATTGCTTCGACGTAGGCCGGAATCGCCTGGGGTGGCATGGCCCATGGAGATGCCTCGCTGCGCTGGTATCGGGCATAGCAGTTGACGAGCACCAAACTCATGGTCCTCTGGGGGTAAGTGGCAGCAAAGAGCATGGCTGCGAGACCGCTCTCTCCAAAGGCCATGATAGCTGCCCGTGGCGAGTCGGCGGCTGCCATCACCGTGCCAATGTCGTCCATCCAGGTTTGGACGGCCGGAACGTTCTGGGGGTCGAGGTGACCGGAGCTGCCGAATCCCCGAGGGTCAAAGGTGATGACGCGGCTAAAGGAGGCCAAGCGACGCATGAACGAGCTGATCGACGGGTCCTCCCACATGAGGTCGATCAAGACGCCGCCGTTGAGTGGGAATACGAGGTCCATCGGGCCGTTGCCCAGGATTTGATAGGCGAGGTAAGCGCCTTCGGTCGTCCTCGCGTAGCAGGTGTCGGGAGTCTCGGTCACCGCCGCACAGTCTGCCCAAAGGGAGGCGGGCCTGTTGTACCCGCCAGTCAGCGCTCGTGTACCGGCTAGGGTTCGATCTGATCTGGGACTATGGTGAGTGATCGGGATCACTCGGCGTCGGAGTTATGGGGCAGTCGGCCAGCGGGCCTGGGAGCGAAGAAACGGCACCTTCCGACCGGGGTCGGGAATTGATGCAGTTACCGTGGACCCGCGGAATGGGGTTGACCTGATGTCGACATGATCGCCCCGTAGTCGGTAGTGGTGGCAGACGAGCCTTTGGCTCGCCAAGTTATGTTCATCGAACCCCAGCCCTTTCGGTGTGACAAGGAAGGGCATCACCTTCTCGCCAGGCAGCAGCCCCGCTGTAGGCGCGGGACGCTCGCCTCGATCACGAAACGACCATCAGCTTGTAAAGTTCCGCCTCTCGTGACGTATTGCCTGGGAGTATCGTCGTGGCAGCACGAGGGAGAGGGGGCACCGATGTACAAGACGATCCTGGTTGGGACGGACGGCTCGCCCACCGCTGACCAAGCGGTAGCAGTGGCGGCCGGCCTCGCTCGACAGTGGGGAGCCACGTTGCACGTCGTTACCGGCTTTCGATCAGGGTCGTCGGCCATGGCCGACCTTGCCGGTGCCGCCATGGTCGATACGGGAGCAGGGACGGCGCTGCGGAGGGAGGCTGCCGATGACGTGGGCCGGCGGGCTGCAGAGTCGTGGTGCGACGGGGTCGACACCGAACTGCATGCCGTGGCTGGGGATCCTGCCGATGCCATCTTGAATACAGCCAACGGCGTCGGAGCCGACCTCATCGTGGTGGGCAGCAAGGGCATGCGAGGGGCACGACGGATTCTGGGCAGCGTGCCCAACTCGGTGGCGCACGGGGCGGAATGCGCTGTGCTCGTCGTCAAGACCGACTAATCAAGCGGATGAACGCCAAGAGTCTATCCCCGTGACATTCCACATGCGGTTGTGGACGAAGGGGATGGAAGGGACCAAGGTCCCGATGTCGTTCTTGCGTCCGTAACCTGCGTGGTAACTATCCCTTGACTGTCTAACCCTCAGCTTATACAATGGGGGTATGCCTCCCGTAGATCGCAAGACTCCGACCAGGGCAAGAACCTCGGAGTCCCGCTACTCGCTCATGGAGTTCCAGGCCCGCTATCCCGACGATGACGCCTGCCTGGAGTTCCTGTGGCGGACCCGCTTCGCCCCGGATGGGGAGCACGCCGTCTGCCCGAAGGAAGGCGTCGAGCGGGTGTTCCGCAAGTACCAGATGGTCAACCGAAACACCTCGTGGACGTGCACGGGGTGTGGCCACCACGTGCACCCGACAGCGGGGACGATCTTTCACAAGTCGTCCACATCGCTTCACCTGTGGTTCTACGCCATGTACATCATGGCCAGCACCCGTTGTGGCATCTCGGCGAAGCAGTTGGAGCGCGAGCTGGGAGTCACGTACAAGACCGCATGGCGGATGTTCAACCTCATCCGCAACCAACTGATGACCCAGGACGAGACGACGACCCTGGGCGGGAAAGTCGAGGCCGACGAGACCTACCACGGCGGCCGTCGCAAGGGCCGGACGGGGCGCCCTGGGGCTGGCGATAGGCAGAAGACGCCGGTGTTTGGCATGGTCGAGCGCAAGGGGCATGGCGGGCGTGTGGTGGCACTCACGGTGGACAACGTCAAGGCAACGACGCTGCTCCCGCACATGCGCAAGCGCATCCTCCCGGCATCGGTCGTGTTTACCGACGAATACCAGTCCTATGCCCAGTTGTCCCGCAACGGCTACACGCACCAGCGGATCAATCACTCCGAGGGTGTCTATGTGAGCGGAGATGTCCACACGAACACCATCGAAGGGTTCTGGTCGCTTGTGAAGCGAGGCATCTCGGGGACGCATCACGCAGTCTCCGCCAAGTGGCTACAGGGGTATTTGAACGAGTATGCCTGGCGGTACAACCACCGCCGCGACCC
>DATHCF010000410.1:0-4450 GCA_035319705.1 Acidimicrobiales bacterium
ATGTGTCGGTGCCGAGCACCCTGGCTAGAACGCCGGGTGACCGGTAAGCGGTTGAACGCCGGTGCACGGGTTCTTGACGATCATGCCCTTTTCGACTGAAACCTGGAGCATGCGCCCGCAACATCCGATACCTTGCGTTGGACCGACGACGGCGCCACTCCGGCAGCCAGGAGCTCGGCCAGCCACTTCTGGATCTCCAGGGCGTTGAGCTGCCCCAACTGGTGCAGGCCGAAGCGCCGGTGGATGTGGGCCAATTCTCGCTGGCAGAGGGCGACCGACGCCGGCCGTAGATGGACCACTATGGCCATGTACTGAGTGCTCCACGCCTCCAAAGTGTTCCGGCTGAGCTCGGGGGCGACCCAGCTTCCGCGGCGGCCGGAATGGGCGACGTCCTCGGCGAAGGCGCGGGCCTCGCGCTTGGTGTCGCAAACCTTGCTGCGCGGTCCGCCGAGGGGGTCCCTGAAGCGGATCTTCCATCGGCCGTTCGGAAGCTGCTTGGGCTCAGGCATCGGCCTCACCTCCCGCTGAACCGGCGCGACGCGCGCCGGGGAGTCGAGATGACGGGGCCTTTCGGGCCCGAGGCCGGAGCGCTGCTCCCGGCGCCCTCCAGTCTGCCCGTGCGGAGTGCCGGGGCTGACGGAGAGCGCGCTTTTCGCGTCTTTTGCGCGTCCTTGCCCCTCAGAGAGGCTCCGAGCGGCCCCCGTCAGGGCCAAGTGATCAGCTCAGTGACCGTGTTTGGTGGTCGGGACCGGCATCGATCCGGTGACCTCACGCTTTTCAGGCGCGCGCTCTACCAACTGAGCTACCCGACCGTGTGGCTCCGCAGGCTACCCGGGGCAGCGGTCCCGACGCAGCAGCGGTTCCGACGCAGCAGCGGTTCTGACGGCAGCGGTCCTGACGGCAGCGGTCCTGACGGGATTTGAACCCGCGACCTCCGGCTTGACAGGCCGGCGTGCACTCCAAACTGCACCACAGGACCAGCGAGTGGCCATTGCACCCCCAACGGGATTCGAACCCGTGCTACCACCTTGAAAGGGTGGCGTCCTAGGCCACTAGACGATGGGGGCCCGACCCATCAGCGGCCAGGCTAGCAGTTGCCCCCGACAGCTCAGCGGGGCCGCTCATCGGGCTCGAGAGACCATTGTGTGCCCTGTGGCGTGTCGCGGACCTCCACGCCGAGCGCTTCGAGGCGGCGACGGACCTGATCGGCGTCCTCGTATCGGTCCTGGCTCCTGGCCGTCTCCCGTTCGGCCAGCGCCACCTCGACGAAGGGGCCGATCAGCTCGGCTCGGTCCCGGGTGCCGTGCTCGGCCACGGCGCCCAGTTCCGCCACCATCGCCCGGAGGGCGACGCGCCCGCGGTCGGCTTCGTCCGACTGCAGCGTGTCCGCACGCCACTGCCACAGCTCCTCTTCGAGAGCCAGTGCCGCTTCCACCATGCCCGGGGCGTCGGCGCTTTCCTTCGCCTTCCGGAACGCCTCCTCGTAGTGGCGGATGGCCTCGAGCAGCGGCGAGGCGCCCGGCGCCATCGGCGGCGCGTGCCCTGTGGCGCCGTCGGACGGCGAGCCGGCCGACTGTGTATCGCCGGAAAGGGAGCCGGCCGGCATCGTCGTGGCGGTTGCCGAACCGGCTCCGGCGCGCAGGTCGTCGGCCAAGGCCTGGAGCCGGGAGATCGGCACTTCGTCGCCCGGCTCGAAACGGGCGGAGCGCCCGGCGGCCCGCACGGTGGCACCGCCCCGGCCGAGGACCGAGGCGGTGGCGGCCTCGAAGTCCAAGAAGAGCGCGGTGTGTTCGTCGACGCCGAGTACGAAGGCGTCTTCGGGAAGCGAGCGCTCGAGCAGGGCCAGGCGCTCCTCGCCGAGATAGGCATAGCGGGTGTCATGGGTCCCGCCCTCGGCGTTGTCGTAGTGGGGGATGACGGCCACCTTGAGCCCCAGCGGTGTGAGCAGGTCGAGGCCCGTCTCCCAGCGTGGCTCCTCACCCACCTTGTAGATCTCGTACACCGGCACAGTGGCCACACCGAGGGTGAGGGCGGCGGCCGAGGCGAAGGTAATGGCGCCCCCGTGCGAGAGCTTCTCGGCCAGCAGCGCCGGCACCAGCGTGTCGCGCCACTGCCGCAGCGCGTAGGTGGGGCTTCCCGGCCCGGCGAACACCAGCGGAGCAGCAGACAGCCGCGCCAGCACCTGGTCCCCCGACGGGCCCTGCAGGTCCGCCGACGAGCGCATGCCGGCGACCGACAGCTCGGTCCCCACGCTCTGGCGGAAATAGGTCACCGCCCGGACCGACAGTTCGCCGGCGTTGGTCTGAAAGCCGAAGGGGGTGTCCAACAGCACCCCGCGCACCGGCGGAGGGCCGAGGCGCTCGACCACCATGCGATGGGCCTTCACCATGGTGGGCGCCGTCTCGCCCGACCCCATGATGGTGAGCAGCCGGGTCACGGCCCCGCCTCGTGCGTCTCCTTCATTCCTTCCCACCCTTGGGGAGCTCGGAGGCCAGGGCCTCCACCAAGTCGTCTTGGACCATGCTCAGGTACGCGTACAGCGCGAATCCCGCCGCGCGCGGGTCGTCGGGATCGATGTCGGTCATGTCCTCGGTCACCTGCAATTGCGTTCCGAGCACCAGACGGAGGACCTCGAGCGCCCCCATCCACTGCTCGAGCTCGCCGGCTTCGAGCACGTCGGCCGTGGCGCTCTCGGCCAGGGTGTCGAGCGCCTGGCGATGGTGCTCGAGGAGGGACTCGCCGACGAGCGACCGGTATTCCCTCTCGGCTTTCGGGTCGTCGGGGTAGGCGGTGGGGAACAGGCGCCGCGTCGAAGGGTCCTCGGCCGCCAGCAGCTCGAGCACCTGGGAAGGCAGGCCGGCCAGCAGCTCGCGCTCCTGTGCCGACAAGCGGACCTGGAAGCGGCCATGGCGGTCGCGCCCGAAGCGTGTCTTCAGCGCCATCAGTCGGACTGCTGCATGGTGGCCCACAGACCGTGCTCGTGCAGGCGGGACACGTCCAGCTCGGCGCGCTCGCGCGGACCTGAGCTGACCACCGCCTTGCCCTTGTGGTGCACGTCCAGCATCAGCTTGGTCGCCTTGTCCCGCGGGTAGCCGAAGAGCTTCTGGAAGACGTAGGTGACGTACGACATCAAGTTGACCGGGTCGTTCCACACGATGACCAGCCAGGGCCGATCGGGGCGGATGTCCTCGTCGCCGGCCGGGAGGTCGACCTCCACGGGCTGGGCGAAGGTCACTTGCCCGCTCCTGCCGGTGCCGCCATCGCCTGAGGCGCCCCGAGCGTCGGCAGCTCGGGGACGGACTCGGGGGCGCGGGCTCTCAGCCCGTCGACGAACCACAGCGCCGCGCTCCACACCACGGTGGCGCCGAAGACGTGGATGCCCACGAGCAGCGCCGGCAGGTGGAGGAAGAACTGCACGTAGCCGATGGTGCCCTGGGCCACCATGGCCGCCAGCAGCATCCGACCCCGCACCTGCACGGCCTCGGGGGCGGCGGCGCGGTACAGGAGCATCAACTCGGCGAGAAGGACAGCCCCGGTGACCAGCACCAGCCCGGAGTGGGTCCTGGCCATGTCGTCGAGGGGGACCGGTATGCGCACGGCGTCGGCGCCTCCGGCGTGTGGGCCTGAGCCGGTCGTGGCGGTGCCGGCGGCAATGGCCATTGCCAAAATGACCGGCAGCAGGCCGGCCAGGCGCCGCGACGGGGGGCCGACCAGCCAGCGACCCGGGCCCTCTGCCCGCCCGGCTCTGAGGGCCAGCACCACGGCGATGCTGAGCAGGCCCATGCCCACGAGGAAGTGGCCCATGACGACATAGGGGTTGAGCTTGGTGTACACGACGATCCCACCGAGCCCGGCCTCCCCCAGCACCCCGGCCACCAGCCCGCCCGACAGCCACACGAGGTCCCTGCGCCACGGGTTCCGCCGGAGGGCGGCCACCAAGGTGACCCCCAGGGTGATGCTCAGCACCACCACCACCATGCGGTTGCCGAACTCCATCAACGGGTGGAAGGACAGTGCCGGGGTCGCCTGCCGTGCCGAACAGGTGGGCCAGTCGGGACAGCCCAGCCCCGACTCGGTGAGGCGGACGGCCCCCCCGCTGACGATGTTGAGCACGATCAGCGCCAAGCTGATCTGGGCGAGGCGAAGGAAGGCCGGCGGGCCGACGCGGGGAATCCGCACCGTCGACCAATGGTAGTGGGGGGCATCCTGCGGCTCCGGCGGCGTTGTCGAGCCCCGGCGGCGGGCCGTAATGTTTGACGTCGATGACCTCCCTGGCACCGGCGATCCGGGCCGGCGGGGTGCGGGTCCGCAGCTACGTGGCCTTGACCAAGC
This sequence comes from Acidimicrobiales bacterium, assembly GCA_035319705.1. GTDB lineage: Bacteria > Actinomycetota > Acidimicrobiia > Acidimicrobiales > UBA8190 > UBA8190. The sequence continues at coordinate 4,333 of DATHCF010000410.1, forward strand.
CCCGTATCGTCGAGCTGCTACTCGTCACCACGCTGCCGACCATGCTGGTGGCCAAGCGCGGGGTGCCGTCGGTGGGCTTGATGGTGGCCACCCTGGCCGGCGGGGCGCTGGCGGCCGG
>DATHCF010000411.1:0-11999 GCA_035319705.1 Acidimicrobiales bacterium
CGGCGCCGGCCCGAACACCGGCTTGGCCCCGTCCAGCACGTCGAACAGCGACTGATGGCAGGGACACAGCATCTGCTGGGTCTCCTCCATGTACAGCCCCACCGGGCAGCCGGCGTGCGTGCACATCTTGGAGTAGGCGACATATCCCTGCGGCGTCCAGCTCTCACGCCCGGGCATGGTGGTGAAGGCGGCGGTGGACGGCCGCAGCAGCATGGTCTGGTCGATCGAGGCGCCCACGAAGCCCTCGGGGAAGACCGTCATCATGCCGCCCACCTCCAGGTCGTCGACGGTGATGCGCCGGCCGGTGACGTCCACCACGTACGACCCGGGCTTCCAGTCGGTGACGTCGAGGCCCTTGCCGGGCCGCGGTCCCAGCGAGCGCAAGAGCGGAAAGGCGAGCACCACGCCCATGGTGGCCGTGCCCAGCCCGAGCAGCGCCCCGAGAAAGCCGCGGCGCCTGAACACCGCCTTCCCCCGCTCCGACACGGCGTTGGAGAAGGCGGCCACCTCCTCGTCGCTGGCTGCCAGGGTGTGGCGCTCCTCGGAGAACGGGCCCTGGGGCATGAGGTATCGGCCCCAGGCCGCCAGTGCGAAGCCGGTGGCGAACAGCCCGACGCCGAGCGTGAGCGCCTGCAGCTCGTTGGGGCCGTTCACCCAGTACGTCCCGCCGTAGGCGGCGAAGCCGAGGAAGCCGAGGAGGAACAGTGCCGCCACCACCTTCTCCACGCGGGCGGGGTTGCGGGCATACGGGCGCATGTGGGGGTCGTCGAAGGACGCCACCGGGCCCGGCGTCTGCCCGTTGCCCTCGGTGAGGCCGGGGTGCTCGCTCACGACCGATCTCCCAGCCAGAAGGCCACCAGCATGATGCCGCCCACACCGAACAGCAGGCCCACGAAGCCCTCGGCCACCGCGCCCACCCCACCGAGCCCGAGACCACCGACATTCTGCGGATGCTGGAGCGCCTCGGTGACGAAGGCGTCGACGTCGGCCACCTGGCGGTCGCTCAGGGTGCCGGGGCCGAAGCGCGGCATGTTGCCCGGGCCGGTGCGCATGGCCTCGGCCACCTGCGTCTTGGTGGCGCGGTGCAACGACGGGGCGAAGTAGCCGTCGGCCAGGGCGTCGCCGGCTCCCGTCACCGTGTGGCAGGCGGCGCAGTTCAATACGAACAGGCTCTCGCCGTCGGACAGGCTGGCGCCCGAGAGGTTCACATGCGGGATGGCCGGCGCGGCAGACGACGTGGGGGCGAGCGACGCCACGAAGGCGGCGATCTGCAGTGTCTGCGTGCGGTCGAAGCGCGGCGGCTTGCGCACCGCCTGGATGGAGGAGATGGCCAGCGGCATGCGGCCGGTCGACACCCAGAAGTCGACGGTGGCCGCCCCCAGCCCCACCAGGTTGGGAGCCCTGTCGGTCCCGAAGGCGTCGGTGCCGTGGCAGCTGGCGCAGTTGGCCTCGAACAGCTCCTCGCCGGGGGCGACGTAGCTGGCCGGCGGGAGGCTGTAGGTGATGGGGTCCGCCGCCGTCGCGCCGGCCATGGCGGACGGGTCGGGGGCCTTGGGCGCCGGCGAGGCGCCGGCCAGGGCCCCGGAGGTGAAAAGACCCACGAGACCACCGCCCACCACCACCACGGCGGGCATCAGCAGCAGGCGGGCGCGTCGGCGTGTGTCTTTCACCAGCGGGTCCTCATCCGGACTTGAGCAGGAACAGACAGCTGAAGATCCCGACCCACATGAAGTCGACGAAGTGCCAGTAGTAGCCCACCGCCTGGAACACGTTGGTCTCGCCCGGGTCCCCCGCCTGTCCCTTCATCCGGCCGAGGAGGAAGATCATGGCGATGAGGCCGAGCGTCACGTGCAGTCCGGATGCCGCTCATGATGTAGAAGAGCGACCAGTAGGCGTTGAGCGCCGGACCGTGGCCGTGCGAGGCGAAGTCGTGCCACTCGTACAGGGTGTTGGCCACGAAGGCGGTCCCCATCAGCCAGCTGATGACGACCCACGTCCTGGCCTTGCGCCGCTCGCCGCGCTCTTGCGCCCACACCCCCATCTGGAAGGTGGGGCTCGAGGCGATGAGGACGACGCTGAAGATGCCGGCCTGGATGGTGTCGAGGTGCTCACCGGCCAGAAGCGGCCAGGTCACGGCGTGGGCCCTGATGGTGAAGTAGGCGGCGAACAGGCCGCTGAAGAACATGAGCTCCGAGCCGAGCCAGATCATGACGCCCACCGCCAGAAGCGGCGGTCGCTCGGGGACGTGGCGGCGGCCGGGCGCGGCGTCCGTGACCGTGAGAGCCTGCGTCACGGCGCCTTTCCTAGCGGACGGCAGCCGCTACGCGCCAACACGCACAAGCGCGCCGGTCAGGCTCGAAGGCCCTCCGGCAACGGGCGCTGGTTGACCACGGCCAGACGCCGGGTGGGCCGCGTCACCGCCACGTACAGCGAGCGCAGGCCCTGGGGGGACTCCTCGACGACGGCGGCCGGCTCCGCCACCACCACGCCGTCGAACTCGAGGCCGTTGGCCAGGTCGACCGGCAGCAGGCTGAGGGGGGCGCCGAGGCCCTCCACCCGGGGGTCGGCGGCCGGAGAGCCGGCCCGGTCCAGCGAGAGCGACAGCTCGGCCAACAGCGACGCCGGAGCCAGCACGGCCACCGTGCCGGGCGACAGCTCGGCGACGAGGTCCCGCGCCACAGCCGCCACCTGGTCGGCCAGCTGGCCCGGCGCGGCGGGGACCAGCCGGGGCGCCACGCCGCTGCGCCGGACGGCGGTGGGCGGGACCATGCCGGGGACCGCCCGGGCCAGGATGCGCCGCGACAGCTCGACCACCTCGGCCGGGGTGCGATAGCTCACGGTGAGCTCGACCAGGCGGGCCATGTGCGACCGCGGCAGGTGGGCGGTGACGTGCTCCCAGCTGCCCGGCGCCCACGGACCGGTGGCCTGGGCCACGTCACCGGTGACGGTGATCGAGCCCGACAACGAGCGGCGCGCCACCATGCGCAGCTGCATGGGCGAGAGGTCCTGTGCCTCGTCCACCACGATGTGGCCGTAGGTCCGGGGCTCGTCGGCCTCCCCGGCCGCCCCCGGGCGCCTGGGCCGTCGCGGTCCGAGCAGCACCCGGGCCTCGTCGAGCAGGGCCAGGTCGGCCGGGGTGAAAGGGATGTCGGCCGACGACGACCGGCGCCGGCGGACCAGCATGGCCTGCTCCTCGGGCGACAGCAGCCCCTTGGCCGCCAGCGCCAGCAGCGGTGGCGAGCCGAAGAGGTCGTTGAGCAGCTCCTCGGCACTCAGCCTCGGCCACATCCGGTCGAGGACTTCGAGGAGCTTCGGCTCGGTGCGCAGCTGGGCCGAGAAGTCGGCGAAGTCGAAGCCGGCGAGCTCCTCGTCGCCTCGCTCGAGTGTCTCTCTGTGGCCGTTGCTGTGTCCGGATGTCGCCAGGCGCGTCCCGTGCACGTCCATGGCGCGCAGGTGATCGTCGGCCAGTCGCCGCAGTATGAGCTGCTCGACGAACTTCCGCCGGGCGTTGTGGGTCCCCGGCCGGCGCCGGGCGGAGGCCACCACGTCGGCCGACACCGCGGCGGACAGCCGCAGCACGCCGGCGCCGAAGGGGATCTCGGCGGTGCGTGGCAGCGGACGCTGGCGGGTGCGCACCGCCCGCCACAGCAGCTTCGCCATTCGGGCCTCGCCCTTGAGGCGCGCCAGGGCGGCGGGCTCCTCGGCGCGCGGGCTCACGCCGTGGACGAGGCCGCCGATGGTGGACAGCGTCACGCCGCTCTCGCCCAGCGACGGCAGCACCTGCTCGATGTAGCGGAGGAAGAGCGGATTGGGGCCGATGACGAGCACGCCCTGGCGTTCGAGGGGGAACCGGTGGGTGTAGAGCAGGTAGGCGGCACGGTGCAGGGCCACCGCCGTCTTGCCGGTACCGGGACCGCCTTGGACCACGAGCACGCCCGGCAGTGGTGAGCGGATGATCTCGTCCTGCTCGCGCTGGATGGTGGCGACGATGTCGCGCATGTGGCCGGTGCGGGCTCCTTCGACGGCGGCCAGCAGGGCACCCGGGCCGCCCACCTCCATGTCGTCGGAGATGGCCCCGGCCGTGGCGCCGTCGCCGGCGACGGCCGACGCCCCGTTCGAGCCGAAACGCTCGTCCTCCAGTCCGACGATGCGCCGGCCGTCGGCGGCCAGGTGACGGCGCAGCACCAGTCCCATGGGGTCGCGGCCGGTGGCCCGGTAAAACGGCTCGGCCACCGGGGCCCGCCAGTCCACCACCAGGGGGTCGAGGTCCTCGGCCGAGATCCCGAGGCGGCCGATGTGGAAGCTCTCGACGCCGCCCTCCTCGGCCAAGCGGTCGATGCGGCCGAAGCACAGGGCCTGATCCCCGATGTCGAGCTGGTCGAGGCGGGCCAGGCTGGTGCGCACGATGACGTCGCGCTCCTCGCGGAACTGGTGGGTGCCGCCGCGTCCCTGGTCCAACACCGAGCGCAGACGCTCCTCGGTGTCGGAGCGGAGCCGGTCGAGACGTTCGTAGGCCCGGTCGACGTAGGCCTGCTCTGCCTCGAGCTCCGGATTGTCGCCCACTGCGGCTCCCTCTCCGCCACCAACCGGCAGGTGGCGAACCCTCGATCCTACCGCCGCGCCGTCGACACCACCGAAGCGCTCGAGCCCGCTGCGCACCTGCTGATGCAGGGAAAACGGCGGCTGGCAGTAGCGTCTGGCCGTGTCCGCCAGCGCCTCGAATTTCCTGCGAGCGTGTCGTGGGGAGCCGGTCGGGCACGTGCCGGTCTGGTTCATGCGCCAAGCGGGCCGCTCGCTTCCCGAGTACCGCGCCGCACGCGGCGCCGGGAGCATCCTGCAGGCGCTGGCCGACGCGGAGCTGGCGGCCGAGCTGACCCTCCAGCCGGTACGCCGCTACGGCGTCGACGCGGCCATCTTGTTCTCCGACATCGTCGTGCCCCTGTCGGCGGTGGGCTTCGGCGTGGAGGTGGTGGCCGGACGTGGCCCCGTCGTCGACCAGCCGTTTCGCTCGCGCGCCGATCTCCGGCGGCTGCGCCCGCTGGAGCCGGCCGAGGACACGCCGTACGTGCTCGACACGGTCAAGCTCGTCGTCGACCAGCTGAAGGGCGTGCCGCTCATCGGCTTCGCCGGCGCACCCTTCACCGTGGCCAGCTATCTCGTGGAGGGCGGGCCGTCGCGCCAGTACAGCCGGACGAAGGCCCTCATGTACGGCGACAGCGCCCTGTTCGCCGCCCTGCTCGACGTGCTCGCCGACATGGCCCTCGCCTTTCTGCAGGCACAGGTGGCCGCCGGCGCGTCGGCCGTGCAGCTGTTCGACAGTTGGGTGGGCGTGCTGTCGCCCGAGGACTACACCCGCTTCGTCCTCCCGGCCAGCACCAAGGTGCTCGGCGCGCTCGCAGAGGCCGGCGTGCCGCGTATCCATTTCGGCGTGGGCACCGGCGAGCTGCTCGCGCTTATGGCGCGCGCCGGCGCGGATGTGGTGGGCGTGGACTGGCGGGTGCCGCTCGACGAGGCCCGGCGCCGCCTTCCCCCCGGGCTGTCCGTGCAGGGCAACCTGGACCCGGCGCTGTGCCTGGCGCCGTGGGACACCCTGGCCGGCGCGGCGCGCGGCGTGCTCGAGGCGGGCGGAGGGAGGGGCCACGTGTTCAACCTCGGCCACGGGGTGCTGCCGGAGACCGAGCCGGAGGCGCTGGAGCGCCTGGTGGACCTGGTGCACGCCTGGCCGGTGCCGGAGCCCGGGCAGGCGCCGTGAGCGGGGAGCGCACCGGGGTGGTGGTGATGGCGCACGGCACTCCGGCGCGCACGGAGGACATCGAGTCCTTCTACACCGAGGTCCGCCGCGGACAGCCGCCGTCGGCCGCCCAGCTGGCCGAGCTCCAGGCGCGCTACGCGGCCATCGGTGGTGTGTCCCCGCTGAACGCCACCACCGAGGCACAGGCCCTCGCCGTCGCCGGCTGCCTGGAGGCACGCCGCCCCGGGCACTTCGCGATTCGGCACGGGGCGCGCTTCGCCGGCCCCCGGATCGAGGAGGCCGTCGACCAGCTGGCCGATCTCGGCGTGGACCACCTCGTCGGGCTGGTTCTCGCCCCGCACTCTTCGAGGATCAGCGTCGGCGAGTACGCACGCCGGGCGGGCGCAGCGGCCGACGCCGCCGCGGCGCGCCTCCACCGCACGATGGCGCTCACCATGGTGGACCACTTCTACGACGCCCCGGGGTTCGCCGAGCTGGTGGTCGTCCGCGTGCGGGCCGCCCTCCGGGCGCTCACCGGCGGCACCGGCGGCTCGGCGGTGGTGGTGTTCACCGCCCACTCGGTGCCGACGTCGGTCATCGAGGCCGGCGACAGCTACGGCGAACAGGTGGCCGAGTCGGCCGAGGCCGTTGCCAAGGTGGCCGGCCTGGCGCACTGGCGCGTGGCCTGGCAGAGCGCCGGGCGCACCGACGCCGAGTGGCTCGGGCCCGACCTGCGTCAGGTGATGACCGAAGAGGCACGCTCGGGGACCTCGGCGGTGGTGGTGTGCCCCATCGGCTTCGTCTCCGACCATCTCGAGGTGCTCTACGACCTCGACGTCGAGGCGGCGTCGATGGCCGGCGAGCTGCACATGGGCTTCGTACGCAGCGCGTCGTTCAACGCCGATCCCGATTTCTGCGCGCTGTTGGCCGACGTGGTCTGCGCCGCCGACGACGCGGGAGGCCCGTGAACGGCGGCCGGCCGGTCGTGGCGGTGATCGGCGGCGGCATCACCGGTCTGTCGGCCGCCTGGGAGCTGGTGCGCGACGGCCGGAGCAGTGTCGTGGTGCTCGAATCATCCGATCGCCTGGGCGGGAACATCCGCACCGCCGACTTCGCCGGCCGGGCCGTCGACCTCGGGCCCGATGCCTTCGTGACCCGCCGGCCCGAGGCCATGACCCTGAGCCGGGAGCTCGGGCTCGACGCCGCGCTCGTGTCGCCGGCCACCAGCCGCGCCTATCTGTGGATCGGCGGACGCCTGTGTGCGCTGCCCCAGGGCCTGTCCCTGGGCGTGCCCACCCGGCTGCGGCCACTGGCGGGGGCGCGGGTGCTGAGCCCGGCGGGCCTGGCCCGGGCCGCCCTCGACGTCCTGACCCCGCCGGTCGGGGGCGGGCGCGGTGAGGACGCAGACGACGTGTCGGTCGGCGAGGTGGTCGGCCGCCGTCTCGGCCACGAGGTCGTCGACCGCCTGGCCGACCCGCTCATCGGCGGCATCCATGCCGGCGGCGTCGAGCACATGAGCGCGGCGGCCGTGTTCCCGATGCTGCTGCAGGCGTCGAAGCAGCCGGGAAGCTTGATGCGCAACCTCCGCCGGGCAACGCCGCCGGCCGCCGCCGACGGCGCGCCGGTGTTCGGAGGGTTCGAGGGCGGCATGTCGCGTCTGGTGGAGGCGCTGGCGCAGTCGCTGCGACACGCCGGTGCCGAGATCCACACCATGCACCCGGTGCACCTGCTGGAGCACGCCTCTCACTGGAAGCTGCACGGCCCGAGCGGACCGTCGCTGCAGGCGGACGCCCTGGTGGTGGCCACCCGGGCTCCCTCGGCGGCGGAGCTTCTGCGCCCCCACAGCACGCGACTGGCCGACCTGCTCGATTCGATCCCCCACGCCGGGGTGGTCCTGGCCACCATGCGCTTCGCCCGCGAAGACGTCGGCCGGCTCCCGCCCGGCAGCGGGTTCCTCGTACCGCGCCGCTCCGGCGGGGTGGTGACCGCCTGTACGTGGATGTCGGCCAAATGGGCGCACCTGGCCCGGCCCGACGACGTGCTCGTGCGCGCCTCGCTCGGCCGCTTCGGCGACGAGCGCGCCCTGGCCATGGACGACGACGAGGTGGTGCAACGCGCCACCGCCGAGCTCACCGCCGTCATGGCGCTTCGCGGCGGGCCGGGCGACGCCACCGTGGCGCGCTTCGGGCCGGCCTTCCCGCAGTACGCCGTCGGACATCTGTCGACGGTGGCGGCCATCGAGCACGAAGCGCAGTGCCTCGGCGGGCTTGCGCTCGCCGGCTCGTACCTGCGGGGGGTGGGCATCCCCGCCTGCATCGAGAGCGGGCGGCGCGCCGCGCACCGCGCCAGCCTCGCCCTCGGGGAGGCGGCTTGGCGTTGAGCCGGCTACGGCGCTTCGGCGGCGCCGTCGCACCGCCGCTCGTCGGAGGGGTGGGCATGGCGCTGTCGCTGCCGCCCTTCGGGATATGGATCCTCGCCTTCCCGGCGGCCGCCGTGCTGTGGTGGCAGCTGGGCCGCCTCGGTCTTCGCCGCCGGCTCGCCGCCGGATGGGTGTTCGGCCTCGGCCTGTACGGGATCGGGCTGTGGTGGGTGACCGACTTCAACGTCTACGGAGGGTTGGTCCTCATCGTGGTGGAGGCGCTGGCTTCGGCCCTGGCCTCGGCCATCGTGCCGATGGGCCGGGGCCGCACCCCGGCGCTGGCCGGGGCCATGGTGCTGCTCGAGATGGCCCGGTCGTCCTGGCCGCTGGGCGGGCTCCCGCTCGGGGGGGTGGCCCTCGGCCAGGCATCGGGCCCGCTGGCCGGGGCGGCACGCCTCGGAGGGCCCGACCTCCTGGTGGGGCTGGTGTGGCTGGGCGGCGGCGGCCTCGGAGCGGTGGCGGTCACCGGCGCCCGCTGGACGAGGACGTGGTGGGCGGCGCGCTCGGAGCCGGCCGGGTGGCGCCTGCTCACCGGGAATGCCCCGCCGGCAGGCATCCGCACCCTTGCGTCCGTGCCGGTGGCCGGCCCGGTGGTGGCCGGCGTCCTGGCTGTGGCGGTGACGGCCGGTGTGGCCGCCGCCGGCCGGTCGGCTCCCGACGGGGGGCGTGCCATGTCCACCATCGAGGTGGCGGCCGTGCAGGGGGGTGGCGTGCGGGGGCTCGACGAGCTCGAGGTACCGCCCCAGAAGGTGTTCGAGGCCCAGGTGGCCGCCACCGAGCTGCTCCAAGCCGGCTCGGCGTCGCGCCCACCCGCCCTCATCGTCTGGCCCGAGGACGTGGTGGCCCTGGACCAGCCGCTCGCCGGGTCGCCCGAGGAGCAGACCGTTGCGTCGCTGGCGCGCGCCGCCAGGGCCACCGTGCTGGCGGGCGTCACCGAACCGGCCGGGCCCGGCCACTTCCGCAACGAGATCGTGGCCTTCGCCCCCGACGGCGACATCGTGGCCAGCTACGAGAAGGTCCACCGCGTGCCCTTCGGCGAGTACGTGCCGTGGCGCGGCCTCGTCAAGCACCTGGCCAACCTGTCGGACGTGCCCGAGGACGCCGTCGCCGGCCACGGTGACGGCACGATGCGCACCCCGGCCGGCGACTTCGGGACCATGGTCTCCTACGAGGTCTTCTTCGCCGATCGGGGAAGGGCCGCAACGCGCGGAGGCGCCACGTTGCTGGTGGTGCCGACCAACACCTCGTCGTACTCGACGGCGCAAGTCCCGACCCAGGAGGTGGCGGCGGACCGGCTCCAGGCGCTGTCGGAGGGGCGCGACCTGGTGCAGGCGGCGCCCACCGGGTTCAGCGACTTGGTCGACAACCAGGGCCGGGTCCTGGCCCGCAGCAGCCTCGGACGCAGAGCCCTGGTGGTGGGCAGGCTCTCCATGCGCGACGGCCGGACCGTCTACGAGCGTTTCGGCGACCTGCCCATGCTGGTCGGGGCGCTGGCCGGCATCGTGGGCGGATGGCTATGGGCGGCGCTGGTGCCCTCCGAAGAGGCAAAGGCGCTCCGGCGCCGGCGTCTGTCGATGCAGCGTCCGGGGCAGCGCCCGGGTCATTCGTAATAGCCCGAGTGGATGTAGATGCAGGGGATGTCCTCTTCGTGGAACATGTCGCGGTTGCGCGGGTCGTCCTCGAAGGCCAGCCGCAAGTCCAGCCCGTAGGCACGCAGGTCGTGGACGGCGGCCTGCTTGAACCGGGCCACCTGCGCATAGTCGCCGCTGTCGCGCATGACGAGCAGGTCCCAGCGCAGCTGGTTGTGCCTCAACCACGACAGTGTCTGCGGGCGGACCCGCAGCGGCCGTCCGGTGAGCAACACCACGGCGAGCGACGGCTCGAGCAGCTCGAGCAGCCTGGCCACCTCGTCCACCAGGGGGTCGTCGCCACAGGCGTCGAAGAAGGCGTCCCAGTCGCGCCGGCCCCACTCGAGGAAGTGCTGGCGGGAGGCGGCATCCGACAGCACGCCGTCGAGGTCGAAGACCACCGCCGGGCCCGGTGGCACCGGCTCGCGCCGCCAGCGCCAGTTGGGGGCGTTGGCCAGCCGCGTCAGTCGCCGGCTGGCTTGGCCGCGCACGGTGGCGAGCCTACCCAGACGGCCCGGACACGGACCGCCCGGCGCAGCCGAGGTGCGAAGATGGAGAGGTCATGGCCGACGGAATCTCCGAGGCCCTCTCGTCTGCTCCCGCTCAGGACCGGCACGGCGGGCCAGGCGCGCACGACGTCACGGTGCCGCTCGGCCGTCGCGTGCTGGTAGCGGCCAACCTCCGCCTCTCCCCCTCGGCGACCGCCGCGTCCACGTGGGGTGCAGACGGGTTGGCCCGGGCCCTCGAGACCTGGGCGGGACCGGGAATCCTGATCGCGGCGGGCGGGCTGTTCGACCTCTCCGACCAATCGAGTGGGGCCGACGCGGCGGGCGGGGGCGCGGCCGTCGGCGCGGCCGTCGGCGCGGCCGTCGGCGCCGCCCTGGCCGCCCACCCCCGGCTGGATCGGGCGTTGTCCGGCTTCGCCGCAGGCGACGACAGGCGGCTGCTGCTGCTCGCCGGTGGGACCGACGCCGCCCTCGGCTCTGCAGAGGGCCGGCGCGCCATGCTGCGCCACGGCTTCGAGGTGGCCGACACGGTGGTGCTCCACCTGGAGACCACCGCCGGGGAGCGCCGCGTGGTGGTCGGTGGACCGGCTACCGCGTCGGCAGCGGCCTCCGGCACCATGGTGGCGGCGACCGCCGTGCCCGGCGTGCTGCGGCCCGATCCACAGGCAGCGTGGCAGCACGGCCTCGACCGCCTGGCCGATCCGGGACAGTCACAGCGCTTTCTCGCTTCGCGCCTGCTCTACCGTCGCTTCGCCCGTCTCGCCTGGTGGCTCCTGCTCCCCTTGGCCGTCGCCCTGGCCTTACGGCTCCCCGGCATCGGCACCTTCATCGACCAGCTGGTACGCGGGCATCCGGGGGGAGCCGCGGTCAGTCGGGCGCGCACGGCGGGATGGGGCCCGCGCCTGGCCGTCGCCGCCCTGGTGACGGCCGCAGAGGCGCTGGTGATGGTGGCGGTGCTCACCTGGCTGAGCCGCCAGGCATGGCGGACGCTCAGTGGCGGACGCCTCGGCCCGGCCTTCGATGAATCGCCGCCTGGAGCAACCGCCAACGACCCGGCCCGCAACCGCGCCCGCAGTGCGGTGGCGGCGGGATGCGCCGGGGTGATCGAAGGCGACACGTTGCAGGCGGAGCTGACCGACCTCGGCGGCGCCTTCTTCGCCTCCCCGGGGGTGATCGGGGAGGTCGTGGAGGAGTATCCCGGGCGCCTCGGGCTGCCGCCGGTCTTTCTCGAGGGCCGTCAGATGTCCTGGATCGAGCTCGAGACCGGGGCCGAGCTGCACGCCCGGCTGCTCATGGCCCGCAACGACAGCGGTCCTGCCACCCTTCTCGAACGCCTGGCCGCCCGGCGACACAGAAGCCACGACACCCATCCGACGGTGGTGGCTGCTCTGCCTCATGGAAGCTCCTGGCCTCCCCCGCCGGACCTCGGGATGGTGCGGCGGAGATCGCGGCGTGTCCGCCGGTGGGCGGCACTGGCCATCGCCCTGGCCGGGGTGGTGGACCTGCTGTCGGCGGTGACGCCGCCGCTTCGGGGGCGGCTGCATCTGGTGCTCCAGATCCTGCCGCTGGCCGCTACCCAGGCGGCCGGGGCCGTGGTGGCCCTGGCCGGGATCGGGCTGCTGGCCCTGGCCCGCGGCGTTCGTCGCGGCCAGCACCGCGCCTGGTTCGTGGCCGTCGTCCTGTTGGCGCTCACCCTGGCGCTGCACCTGGTACGC
>DATHCF010000412.1:0-17538 GCA_035319705.1 Acidimicrobiales bacterium
GTGGTGCTCGACCTCCCACACGTAGTCGAAGCCCAGGGAATCGGCCAGCTCGACCTGCTCGAGCGCATTGGACAGCAGGCGGTGCTCCGCCCCGTCCGCCCACGGCCGCGGCAGCTGATGCTCGTAGAAAAGGCCGAACCGCATGGCGTGTCTAGCCGGCCCGCCCCGGCGCTGCGCTCATGTGCGAAGCCCGACATAGGGGCGCCGCGACGCGTCGATGTCGGCCCGGCGCGGATTGGACCGGTCGCGCTGGGACAGCACCGGGTCGGCGATCCCCCAATCGGCCCCCACATCGGGATCGTCCCACGCCAGGCCGAGTTCGTCCTCGGGGTTGTAGTAACCGTCCACCAGGTACCACAGAAGCAGGTCGCTGTGGCTGGCGAACCCGTGCGCCACCCCCGGTGGGATGAAAAGTCCCCGATCCTCTTCCCCGTCGAGATCCAGCGTCAACGTGGCGCCGTCGGTGGGCGATCCCACCCGCAGGTCGTGCAGCACCACCCGGGCCCTGCCACGAAGCACATACCAGTAGTCGGCTTGGTGAAGGTGGTAGTGGAGGCCGACCACCGCCCCCGCCTGCTTCTCGGAGCGGTTGCCCTGGACCATCTCGCGACCCAGGGGGAACCACGACCGGCGGTAGGTCTCGACGAAGCGGCCGCGGGGATCGCCGTGGCTGTCCGGCTCCACCACCACCACATCGGCGATGACCGTGGACGGAACGATCTGGGGCATCGACGCACACTACCCAGCGGCGCCGTGGCCACTCATGGCTCGAAGCGTCCGAAACCACCCCGGTAGTAGACGAGGGGGCGTCCCCGATGGTCCACACCCATGTCCTGGACCCGGCCCACCACCAGCTCGTGGTCGCCGGCGTCGTGTGCCCGGACGAAGCTGCATTCGATCCATGCCAGCGCGCCGTCGAGGATCGGGGCCCCATTGGCAGCCGGATGCCATCCCACACCGGTGAACTTGTCACCTCCGGAGACGGCGAAGTCGCGGCCGAGCGCCTCTTGGCCCTCGGAGAGGATGTTCACGCAGAACTGCCCGGCCTCGGCGATCCGTGGCCAGCTGGTCGAGCTCTTGCCCGGCGCCAGAGCGACGAGCGGGGGCTCCAGCGACAACGAGGCGAAGGACTGGCAGGTGAATCCCACCGGTTCGCCGCCGTCGATGGCCGTGACCACCGTCACGCCGGTGGCGAAATGGCCGAGCACCTCACGGAAGCGCGCCGCGTCGAAGGGGTGGGTGGCGGCGGCCGGAAGACCGTCCAAGGCGTCCTCGCCGGCCTCCCCCGACTGCTGATCGCCGGTCATGGCGTGGCGCGCACCGTCACGTGGTGACCGGGAAGATGGCGGCGATAGCGGCTCAACGTGATGCCAGGTCGAGCGACAACCCTTCCTCGGCGGCCCGCACGGCGTCGAGGCGGGAGGCACCCGGATACCGAAGCGAGCTCTCGAGCAGCCGGTCCATGTCCTGGTCGGTGTGTACCGGGTCGTGATGGAAGAGCACGAGCTGCCGGGCACCCGCCTCGGCGGCGACGTGGACCGCATAAGAAAAGGTGGAGTGCCCCCAGGTGGCCTTGGCCACGAACTCCTCCTCGGTGTACTGGGCATCGTGGATCACGAGGTCGGCTCGGTCGCACAGTTCGAACACCCCGTCCGCCACTGCCGACCGGTCGTCGGGGGCTTGGTGATCGCTCACGTAGGCCACCGAGCGCCCGTCCGCGTCGATGCGGAAGCCGAGGGTGGTGCCCACGTGCGGCACCCGGCGCACCGTCACCTTGGCCGAGCCCACAGGGATCACGTCGTCCCCCACCTCGTTGAAGTTCAACTCGCCGTGGAGGTCGCCCACCTGCACGGGGAAGTAGGGCGGGACCACCACGCGGTCCATGACCTCGAACAGCGACCCGTCTTCCTGGGGAGGCCCGTAGATCTCCATGGTGCCGCCGAGACGCAGCACCGGACGGCAGAACGGGAGCCCGATGATGTGGTCCCAGTGCAGATGGGTGAGAAAGGCGGTCAGGTCCACCGGGGCGTCCATTCCGTAGCGCGCCTCGATGTCGTGGCCGAGGGGGCGCAAACCCGTTCCCAGGTCCAGCACGATGGGCGGCTCGTCACCGATCTCCACCGACACACACGCGGTGTTGCCCCCATACCGCACGTACTGCTCGCCCGAGCAGGGGCACGACCCCCGCACCCCGTAGAAGGTCACCCGCAGCGCTGTTCCCCCTCCCCAAGGGCCCGGGCGTCCGGCTCCCGAGCATCCGCCGCAGCGAGACTACCGTTCGTCCGTGCGACAGGGGCAGGTGAGGGCCAACGACGTCGGGTTCGCCATTTTGGAGGACGGCCCCCCTGGTGGCCCGCTGGCGCTGTGCCTGCACGGCTTTCCCGACACTGCCCACAGCTTCCGCCACCTGCTGCCGGCCCTGGCCGACGCCGGCTATCGGGCCGTTGCCCCGTGGATGCGCGGGTACGGGCCGAGCGAGATCCCGGCCGACGGCATCTACCACCAGGCGGCGCTCGGCTCCGACGCCTGCCGTCTGCACGAGGTGTTGGGCGGTGACGAGCGGGCGGTGCTGATCGGCCACGACTGGGGGGCGCTGGCTGCCTACACGGCCGCCCCGGCCGAGCCGGAGCGCTGGCGCCGGGTGGTGACGATGGGGGTTGCGCCCGCCGCCGCCATGGGCCAGGCACTGCTGAGCTACGACCAACTCAAGCGCAGCTTCTATGTGTGGCTGTTCCAGACATCGCTGGCCGAGGTGGCGATCGCACTCGACGACATGGCCTTCGTCGCACGCCTGTGGGCGGACTGGTCGCCCGGCTACGACGGCGACTGGGACGTCGCCCAGGTCAAGCTGGCCCTGGCCGAGCCGGCCCGCCAGGCGGCGGCCATCGGCTACTACCGGGCCATGTTCGACCCTTCTCCCCCGCCCGACCGCTACGGCAGCGTGGCGGCCGGCGCCGGCATCCCGCCCCAGCCCACGCTGTACCTGCACGGCGAGGACGACGGCTGCTTCGTCCTCCCACCGGAGCTCGACGTGGCGCAGAGCCTGTCTCCCGGCTCGCGCTACCTGCGAGTGGAGAAGGCGGGGCACTTCCTGCATCTCGAGCAGCCCGACGAGGTCAACCGCCGGATCCTGGAATTCCTGGCCGGCTGCTGACTCGGCCGTCTGCTGCCGACGGGCGGCACCGGACGCTCGCCGGCCGGATCACCCTGCAGTGACCTGAGCCCGGCGCGTCCCGCCGAGGTGCAGGACCCCGCCCGGTCCCCACGTAGCCAGGCCCTCACGCACGAGCGCATCGGCGGCGCGCCGAGCCCGGGCCAGATCCCCCGGCCAGCCGCAGGCGGCGGCCAGGTCGTGCGGCGCGACGCCGCCACGCCGGAGGGCGGCCACGAGCCGGCCACGACCTTGGCGGTCCGACCCCTCGAACCTGCCCTGGCTCCGGAGCGGGGCGCCGGGATCGGGCGCTGCGCACCCGGTCCGCCGCCAGGCACAGCACGAACGCATGAAGCAGTCGCCGCAGCGGGGAGCCCGGGCCGTGCAGCAGAGCGCGCCGTGCTCGAGCATCGCCTGGTTCCACAGCCACGACCGGCCCGCCGGCACGAGACGCTCGGCCAGGCCCTGTGCCTCCGCCGCCGACAACCGGCGGCCGGCGAGGGCTCGGGACAGGACCCGGCGCACGTTGAGGTCGACCACCGCCACCTGCTGCTCGAAGGCGAAGGCCAGCACGGCGCGCGCCGTGTAGGGCCCGATGCCGGGAAGGGCCTGCAGGTCCTCGAGACGATCCGGGACCTTCCCCTCGTGGCGGTCGACGATGGCCACAGCACACGCATGGAGGTTGAGGGCCCGACGGTTGTAACCGAGCCCCGACCACGCCCTGAGCACCTCGCCGGCCCCGGCGCGGGCACAGATCTCCGGAGTCGGGAAGCGCCGCAGGAAAGCGCCGAAGGGGCCGATCACACGGGCGGTCTGGGTCTGCTGCAGCATGCACTCGCTCACCAGCACCGCCCATGGACAGCGCGTGGCGCGCCATGGAAGCGCGCGCAGAGCGGCCTCGCCCGGCGGGAGCACCGCTCGCCGCACGGCGGCCAGGCGGCGCGGGTCGACGGTCAGTCCCAGACGTCCTCCCCGTAAGGACGCTGGCGAGGCGGAGCATGGTCCTTCATCCACACCAGCACTTTGCGGCGGAAATAGCAGACCTCCTCGCCCCGCTGGTTGAAGGCCTTTGTCTCCACCGTCACCACGCCGCGGTCCGGCTTGGAGGACGACGGCCGTTTCTCCACCACTCGGGTCTCGGCGTAGATGGTGTCACCGTGGAAGGTGGGGAACTTGTGCTGGAGCGACTCGACCTCGAGGTTGGCGATGCACGAACCACTCACGTCCGCCACGCTCATGCCCAGCGCCAATGAATACACCAGGTTGCCCACCACCACGTTGCGTCCCTGCGGCGTCTCGTGCTCGGCGAACCAGGCGTCGGTGTGCAGCGGGTGATGGTTCACGGTCATCATGCAGAAGAGGTGGTCGTCGTACTCGGTGACGGTCTTGCCCGGCCAGTGCCGGTAGACGTCGCCCGGCTCGAAGTCCTCGAAGTAGCGGCCGAACGGCCGGTCGTAGGTCGTCATGGATGCTTCTGTAGCCGCCTCGGCCGTCGGCGTCCAGCCTCAGGCCGGACGTGGACGGGTGGTGAAGCCCAGCGCCCACTCGGCGTCGGTGTCGCCGTCGATGGTGAGGCGCCAGGTGAACCGGTTGGCGGGCTCGAGCGGCAGAGGGGTGATGTTCACGGCCAGCGCCACGTCGATAGGGGTGCCCTCCGGCACCGTCTGCGGACGCACCACGTTGAACTCCCCGCGGACCTCGACCGGATGCGAACCCTCGGGGGTGTCGATCATCACCGGCCGGCCGTCGGCGTCCTCGAGATACAGCTCCCAGTGGTGGGGCTGGTCTGCTTCGTGCCAGCCCACGTCGATCTTCATGGCGATGGCCGACGGCATGGGGTCGGGGCCGGTGAGCGACCACCCCCCGCCCAGGACGAAGAGCTTGCCGTCGGCCACCTGAGCGGCGTCGCACAAGAGCATGGTCACCTTCACACCGGCGACCCTACAGGCACCGGTGAGCGAGCCAGTAGCGTGAAACGGATGCCGAACGCGTTGCGAGACGACGTCTACCGGCGTCCGCTGGCCACCGCCCTCGACCGCCTCGGTATCGGTCCAGGCTGGCGATGCGTCGACGTGGGCGCCGGGGCCGGCGACGTCTCGGTGGCGCTGGCCGAGATCGTCGGCAAGGAGGGCCGCGTGTACGCCGTTGACAGCGACCCGCGCGCCCGCGACGAAGTGGCGGCGGCGGCGGCCACCTTCACCCAGGTGCTGGCCATCACCCAGGCGGCAGAGGACCTGCTGCTCCCCGAACAGGTGGACCTGGCCTTCTGCCGCTTCCTGCTCATGCACGTCGTCGAACCGGGCCTGGTGCTCAACCGGATGTGCCGGGCGGTGCGCCCCGGGGGGTACCTGGTGGCCCAGGAGCCCATCACCTCCGCCGGGCGGGTGAACGGCGGACCGATGTCCATGCCGCGCGCCCGGCACCCCGACGTGGGGGCCATGCTGCCCTCGCTCGTGCAGGAGACGGGCGCCACCATCGTGGACGCCTGGGCCGAGGCCCCGGCGGGAGCGGGCCCCGGTGTGGTGGCGGACTACCTCTCCTCGCTCACCGGTGTCGACCCGCGCCACGACCCCGTGGTGCTGCCGCCGCTCGTCACCGTGGTGGGTCGCGTTCCGGAGCCGACGCGCGCCGGTGGATAAGTTGGCCCGGTGACGACGATCCCCGACCCGCAACTCGAGGAAGCGGCCGAGGCGGTGCGCCTGGCTTCGGGGGTGGTCGAGGCGGCGGTGTCGAAGCTCGCCGAAGGCGGTGACATCGACGCCGCCCAGGTGCTCGCCTACGACGTGGCGCACGCCGCCGCCGCCGTTCGCACTGCCGGGGCCGTCCTCGACTACGGCCGCCACGGCGAGGAGGAGGGCCGCCTGGCCTGTGCCTTCGTCGCCGACGCCCTGGCTGAGCTGGCGGGGCGCGTGGTCGGGCGGGAGGAGGCCTGGGGGGTGCAGCCGGAGTGGCTGGCCCGCTCGCGGGGGTTCGTGGCGATGTGGCGGGAGCCGCGGACGTTGGCCGCCATGTGCGGACTCGAGGGACCGCGCCATCTGGAGGCCGATTTCGAGCTGGTGCGGGAGACCTTCCGCCGCTTCGCCGAGGAGCAGCTGCGGCCGCGTGCCGAGCACATCCACCGGGCCAACGCCGACATCCCCGAGGAGCTCATCGGCGCCCTGGCCGAGTTGGGGGCGCTCGGGTTGTCCATCCCGGAGTCCTACGGCGGCTTCGCCTCGGGTGGCGACAGCGACTACCTGGGAATGGTGGTGGCCACCGAAGAGCTGTCGTGGGGATCCCTCGGCGCGGGCGGCTCGCTCGTCACCCGTCCCGAGATCCTGTCGCGGGCGCTCGTGGCCGGGGGCACCGAGGAGCAGAAACAGCGCTGGCTCCCGCCCTTGGCATCGGGCGACGTGATGAACGCCGTGGCGGTGACCGAGCCCGACTTCGGCTCCGACGTGGCCAACATCGTGACCTCGGCCACTGCCACCGAGGGCGGGTGGCTCATAAACGGCGTGAAGACCTGGTGCACCTTCGCGGCGCGGGCGGAGCTGCTCATGCTGCTGGCGCGCACCGATCCCGACCGGTCCAAGGCGCACCGGGGCCTGTCGCTGTTCGTGGTGGAGAAGCCGAGGGCGGACGGCACCGGCTTCGTGCTCACCCAGGATTCCGCCGCCGAAGGGCGGCCGGGCCCGCCGGGGAGGATGGAAGGACGCCCCATCGACACCCTCGGGTACCGCGGCATGCACTCCTATGAGATCGCCTTCGAGAATTGGTTCGTCCCCGACGACAACCTGGTGGGCGGGGCCGAAGGAGTGGGCCGCGGCTTCTATCTGCAGATGGCCGGCTTCGAGAACGGGCGGCTGCAGACCGCGGCCAGGGCGTTGGGCGTGATGCAAGCCGCCTACGAGGCGGCCAGGGACTACGCCGAGCAGCGGGTGGTGTTCGGCAAACCCATCGCCAACTACCAGTTGACCCGGGCCAAGCTCACCCGCATGGCGGTGCTCATCCAGGCAACGCGCCAGTTCGCCTTGGAGGTGGCCCACCTCATGGCCAAGGGCGAGGGCACCCTGGAGGCGTCCATGCTCAAGGCATACGTGTG
Source organism: Acidimicrobiales bacterium (assembly GCA_035319705.1). Taxonomy (GTDB): domain Bacteria; phylum Actinomycetota; class Acidimicrobiia; order Acidimicrobiales; family UBA8190; genus UBA8190. Next base: position 7,233 of record DATHCF010000412.1, read on the forward strand.
CCGGGCGGCCGAATGGGTTACCCGCGAAGCCATGCAGCTTCACGGCGGAATGGGCTACGCCGAGGAGTTCCCGGTGAGTCGCTACTTCGTGGACGCCAGGGTGCTGTCGATCTTCGAAGGCGCCGACGAGACCCTGGCGCTCAAGGTCGTGGCCCGGCGGCTCGTCGAGCAGGCGCGGAGCTCGCCAGCCGCCTGATCAGCCGGCCGACCGCCTGCGTCCGGCCCGTTCCCCGCGTACGACGAACTTCGTCGCCATCTTCCGGCTGGCCTCGTCGATCATCTCGTCGCCGAACATCACCGCCCCCTTGCGCTCGTGTTCGGTGGCCTTCTGATAGGCGTCGAGGATGTCCCAGGCCCGGTCGAACTGCTCCTGGGTGGGCGAGTACATCTCGTTGCACACCGTGACCTGGTCCGGGGTCAGCGCCCACTTGCCGTCGTATCCCAGGATGCGGGTGCGCTGGGCGAAGTCCCGGAGCCCCTCCATGTCCTTCACCTTGAGGTACGGGCCGTCGATGACCTGCAGTCCGTTGGCCCGGCCGGCCATGAGGATGCGGGAGAACACGTAATTGAAATGGTCGCCCGGGTACTCGGGGATCTGCACGCCTCCGGTCAGCACCGGCATTTCCATGGAGGCGGCGAAGTCCGCCGGTCCGAAGATGATCGTCTCCAGGCGCGGTGAGGCGGCGCAGATGTCGTCCACGTTGATGAGCCCGCGGGTGGTCTCGATCTGCGCCTCGATGCCGATGTGGCCGGGGGGGAGCCCGCTGCGCTTCTCCACCTGGGTGAGCAACAGGTCGAGGGCCACGACCTCGGCGGCGGTCTGCACCTTGGGCAACATGACCTCGTCGAGCCGCTCGCCGGCGTTGCCCACCACCTCGATCACGTCGCCGTAGGTCCACTCGGAGTCCCAGGCGTTGATGCGGACGCAGAGCACACGGTCGTCCCAGCTCTGCTTGCGGATGGCCTCCACCACCTTGGCCCGCGCCGCATCCTTCTCCAGTGGGGCCACCGAGTCCTCGAGGTCGAGGAAGGACATGTCGGCGGGAACGGTGGGCGCCTTCTCCAGGAACCGCTCGTTGGAGCCGGGCGTGGAGAAGCAGGAACGACGGGGAAGGTTGCGACTGCGCTCGGACATGAGCCGGATGCTACCGGCGACCCCGCCTCCACCGGAAACGGGTGGACGAAACCGTCGTCACGCGCCCAGGTCGTGTGGCGTCAACTGCTCGGTGACGAGCCGCTGGAACTTGGCCGCGTCGCCGTCGGCGAACCGGCGGCAGGCGCGCAGGCCCTCGATGTAGCAGAAGACGTACGCCCTGAAGGTGGGGTGGACGAGGAACTCGACGACCTTGGCCGCCCGCGGGCGAGGCAGTAGCGCCCAACGTGCCAACTCGTCGATCACCGCATCCGGATCGGCGCCTTCGGCATGCAGGCGCAACGCCGCATTCCCCCGTGCGTCGGACAGCAGCTGGCCTGCTTCGGCCACCGCCGCCACCACTTCGGCGTCGTAACGGATGCCGAGCGGACGCAGGTGCTCGGCCACCATGGCCTCCGGACGTCGTCCCACCACCACTTCGAGACCCAAGTCGGCCAAGCCCTCCGACACCGTCGCCTCCGGGGTCCCCACCAGGAAGATGGTCTCCTCCAGACGGCGACAGCCACGCACCAGTCGCGCCTCTTTGCGGGTGTGCTCGGTGTGATGTCCCGGGTAGGCCTCGTGCGCCACCAGGTGCGCCAGCGACGTCGAGAGCACAGGGAGGTCGGTGTTGATCTCGACGCGCGAGCGCAGGCCGCCGAGGTACCAGTTGAAACCCGACCACGGCCGCTTGTTCACGAGCTCGAAATCGACGCGCTCCCCCTCGGGCAGACCGATCAGCCGGCCGGTCCGCTCACGAAGGTCGTCGGCCAGCGAGGCGATGGCCGACGGGAGCACGTCCACGGCCACCGCCTGGACCTCGCGCCAGGCGATGAGGCGCTCCGACAGCGGCCCGGCTCCCGGCAGGACGGCATCGAGGTCGTTGTGGGCGGCGGCGATGGCGTCCTCCGGCACAGCGCGCGGACGCACGGCGTAGCACTGCTCGACCTCGTCCTCGAAGGCGATGTCCTCACCGGCGAGACGCCGCGCCGTGGTGTGGAGCCCCCGGACCTGCGCTTCCAACCAGGCTCGCCTGGCCGGTTCGTCCTGCGCCGGGTCCGCGTCGAGCGGAGCTCCTGCCTCCAGGTCGGCCAGCAGGCGCCGGGCCTCCTTGACGAGGCGTGCAGGCGGGCGCACCGGCTCGGCCGCCATGCGCCCGGCCAGATCCGGTGGCCCGTAATAGGCGTCCACCAGACCCTGGACGTGGCGCCCGAGGGCGAGGCCCAGCTCCAGGTAGGCGCCGACACAGCCGGACGGCGCGCCCTGCGCGCGGCCGGCCGGCGACGTCACCAACGCGCCACCAGCTCGGGGGGCTCGGGGCAGTCGGGACGTGAAAGAGAACGCGGCGTCTCGTGCACACCCGTCGGCCCGGCCACCTTGCGCACCGCCTGCAGGTCGACGACCACCGCACTCGACGCAACGGGATCGAACCACGAAGAGGCGGCTGTGCGCGAGGGACGAGGGGGCGACTCGAGCCGCACGCTCATGGCCTGCCACAGCCGGGCGGGCAGCACCCTGCCCACGCCACCCGACACCCAGATGTCGGTACCCACCGCCCGGGCAGCTTCGAGCAGGCCACAGTCGCCGGCGTCGATCACCATTCCCGCCGGCCCGATGACATCGGCGGCGACCACCACCACGTCGGCCGACGCCACCTCGCCGACCCCTCCATGACGCACTGCCCGCAGGCCGTACAGCTCCACCTCCAGCAGCTGCTCGGTCGGATCGTCTTCCAGGAGCTGCGCGCAGTGCGCGGCCTCAGCCCAGGCGTCACCGGCGCACAGCACACGGGCGCACACCCACCAGAGCGGACCGCAACCCGGATTCCGCTCCAGCAGCCGGCGACACGCCGTGAGCAGGGCCGCCGGCTCCTGCTCGGCCAGCTCGGCCAGCGCGTAGGCCGCCTCGGCGCCGAGTGACGCCGGCCCTCCCCATCCGGAACGGGCGACGTAGCGGAGGCGCTCGATCGGGTGCACCGGCGCCGACGCTACCGGCTGCGCGCCGTTGCGGTTACCGGGACACCCCGGGCTCAGCCGGGCTGTTCGGCGAGCCAGCCCGGGGGAATCTTGCCCTCGGCCTCCTGCAATCGCGGCCCGGGCGGGCGGTGGAAGCGATAGGGGGTAGGCGGCCAGCCCAGCTGCACGAAGACGGCCTCGCCGGTGTGCTCGCCCGAGAGGCAGTACATCACCGCATCAGCCACCGCCTCCGGCGAGATGAGCGGGAAGCCGGCGCCGGCCAGCGTCTGGCGGATCTCTCCGTCGATGAGGGGGGTGTCCACCAGACTGGGGCAGACGGCGTTCACCGTGATGTTCTGCTCGGACAAGCGCGGAGCCAGCGCGCGGACCAGACCCACCACCGCGTACTTGGTCAATGTGTAGATCGGATCACCGGGAAAGGCGATGAGCCCGGCCAGCGACGAGGTGGCCACCACCGCCCCGCCACCCTTGGCGGCGATCTGCGGTACGAGCGCACGGACACCGAAGACGACACCGTCGACGTTCACGCCGGTGATGCGCCGGTACTGTTCGTCGGTCAGCGCCGTGACGTCCTCCTGGCCACAGGTCACCCCGGCGTTCAGAAAGGCGATGTCGGCCCCACCCATCCGCCTTGCCGTCTCCGTCACCGCCGTCCACGCCTCGGGCCGACTCACATCTGCGGTTACCACCTCGCCACCGAGCTCCTCGGCCGCCTTCGCCGCGCCGGCGGCGTCGATGTCGACGGCCACCACCATCGCGCCCAACGCGGCCAGGCGCCGGCAGGTGGCCAGCCCGATGCCCGAGGCGGCCCCGGTGACGACGGCCACTTTTCCTTCGAACGACTCGGCCACGGCGCTCCCGTCGGTCTGTGCGGCGATGGACGACTGCAATGGACGAGCACCACGCTAAACGAGAGCCGGCGGGCGAGCCCGGCGGAGCCAAGCCCGGCGGTACCATGAGGACAGCGCCAATCGGGGCGCGCCGGCTGCCGAGGACTCCGTGAAGCCCATCCCCGTCTCGTTCCACATCGGGCCGCTCGTCGTTCACACCTACGGAATCGGCCTGGCCGTCACCTTCTGGTTCGCCTACCGGTACTTCGAGCGTCGCCTGCGTCAGCGTGGCTATCCCACCGAGTGGGTGACCGGGATGTTCCTGTGGGTCGTGGTGACGTCGATCGTCGGCGCCCGCGTGCTGCACGTGCTGTCCAACATCTCCTACTACTCGGCGAGCCCCGGCCAGATCGTCGACATCTGGCACGGTGGATTGTCGTCGTTCGGCGGGTTGCTCTTCGGCGTGCCGACCGGGATCTTCCTGACCCGGCGCCGCTGCCCCCAGCTGCGCGCCATGGTGGCCCTCGACATCGTGGCCCCCGTGCTCATGGCGGCCTGGGGGGTGGGGCGCCTGCTCGGCCCACAGCTCATGGTGGCGGGGGGCGGGGCGCCGACCTCGGCCTGGTACGGCATGTACTACGCCGGGGAAGCCGGCCGGCGGGTTCCGGTACCCATCATCCAGGCTCTCGACAGCTTCGCCATCTTCGCCGTGCTCCTGTTGGTCGAGCACTACGCGCCACGCCGGCCGACCGGCTTCGTGCTGTCGGGCGCCATGGCCCTGTGGGGGCTGGCGCGGTTCTTCGAGGAGCACTTCTTCCTCGGGGCCCAGGCGCAGGTGGCATCCACCCAGTCAGAGAGCAGCATCGGCCCTGTGCTGGTGCAGGTTGCCGGCTTGGCGCTGTTCGCCGCCGGTGTCGGCGTGATGGCGTGGCTGTGGCGGCGAAAGCCACTCGTCGACCAGGAAGCAGTCGACAAGGAAGCACCGGTCGGCGCCGCAGACGATCAACCGGAGCCCTCCTCGGACACCGCCTGGCACGCCTCGCCGACGGCGGAGGCGGCGGCGCACGAGTCGCTCGAGTCGGGATCGGCGCTGAGCGGGCCAGCGCCGATCTGAGGACGCAAAGGCAGTTGCGACTGCAACCATCTGGGTAGACTGCCCGCATGAGCTCGGGAGTTTGGCTGGACGAGACCGAGCAACGAGCGTGGCGATCGCTGCTCACCGCTTATCGGCGCCTGCTGCACTGTCTCGACGCCGAGTTGCAGGCCTGTCAGGACATGTCGGTCTCCGACTACGGCGTGCTCGTCGAGCTGAGCGAAGCGCCCGGCGGCCAGATGCGCATGAGCGAGCTGGCCGAGTTGGCCCACCTCTCGCCCAGCGGGCTCACCCGCCGCCTCGACACGCTGGTCGAAGCCGGCTGGGTGGAGCGGGCCCGGTGCCCCACCGACCGCCGGGGGGCCTTCGCCGTCCTCACCGCCGCCGGCAGGGCCAGGCTGGAGCGGGCCGCGCCCGATCACGTGGCCCAGGTCCGCCACCACTTCGTCGAGCGTCTCTCCCGCCAGCAGCTCCGGTCGTTGGCAGAGGCCCTGGAGGCGGTGGCCACCGGGTGCGCCGGGCACGACATGGAAGCTGGCGGGTCTGGGGCAACCGGGGCACCGGCCCACTAGGCCGTCCGCCCGAGCTCCAACGGGCGGTCGCGGCTCCGGCCCGCCACAATGGCCCCCGTGGCGCACCCCTTGAGGAACGTGGCCGAGGCCAGAACCCGGGCACGGCGGATCCTGCCGCGTGTCGTGTTCGACTACATCGACGGCGGAGCCGACGACGAGGTGACCATGGCCGACAACGTGGAGGCGTTCCGCCGCCTCACCTTCCGGCCACGGATGGGACTGGACATCGGCGAGCCGGAACTGCGTACCTCGGTGCTCGGCACCGAGGTCTCGATGCCGCTACTGCTCTCTCCGTGCGGGCTCGTGCGACTGATGCATCCGGAGGGGGCTGCCGGCGCCGGCAGAGCGGCCAACAGTCGCGGCACGATCTGGACCCTCAGCACGGTGGCCGGCTCCTCCATGGAGGAAGTGGCCGACACCGGTGGTCACCGCTGGTTCCAGCTGTACGCCGGGCACGGCCGCACCGAGGCGGCCGAGATGATGAAGCGGGCCGAGGCGTCGGGTTACGAGGCGCTGGTGGTGACCATCGACACCCCGGCGCTCGGGAACAGAGAGCGCGACACCCGCAACGGCGTGACGAGCCCCTTGCGCCTCGACGCCAGAGCGGCCATCGCCCTCGGGCCACAGGTGCTGGCCCGCCCCCGCTGGGCCCTACGCATGATGCGCGACGGCGTCTCCATGCTCGGCAGTCCGCGCCGGAGCTCCGGCGGAGCGCAACCCACCGGAGGCGTGGCGGCCGCCGGGGCGGTGGCCATGCTGGCCTCCCCCTTCACGTGGGACGACGTCGCCTGGATCCGCGGACAGTGGCGCAAGGCGCTTCTGGTGAAGGGCGTGTTGACCGGCGTCGACGCCGTCGCCGCGGCCGACGCCGGCGCCGATGGCGTCATCGTGTCGAACCATGGCGGCAGGCAGCTCGACAGCGCTCCCGCCACGGCGAGCGTCCTCCCCGAAGTGGCGGACGCGGTGTCCGGTCGGATCGAGGTACTGGTCGACGGTGGTATCCGCCGCGGCGGTGACGTGGTGAAGGCGCTGGCCATGGGGGCACGGGCGGCGATGATCGGACGGCCCTACCTCTATGCCCTGTCGGTTGCGGGCCAGTGCGGCGTGGAGGAGATCCTCGACGTCATGCGGACCGAGATGAGCCGGACCATGCGGCTGCTCGGTTGTGCCTCGGTTGCCGAACTCGATCGCTCCTACCTGGACAGCGCCAAGGGAGGAGAATTCCGCCCGAATCGGATCTGAGCCAAGATCCACAGCGCCTCGACGCCGTCGCGCCAGGTCAGCTTCTTGCCCTCCTCGCGACCGCGGGCCTTGTAACTGACCGGTGCCTCGTAGGGGCGGATTCCCGCCTTCAACAGTTTGCCGGTGATCTCCGCCTCCACCCCGAAGCCGTGCTGCTTCAAGTCGAGGGCTTTGTACATCGACAGCGGCATCAGCTTGAAGCAGGTCTCGATGTCGCTCAGCCACGAGTTGTACAAGACGTTCGCCACCATGGTGACGCCCCAATTCCCGACCACGTACCAGAACGAGTACGCCGTGTGGCTGCCGAAGGTGCGAGTGCCGAACACCACGGTGGCGTCCCTGGCGATCACCGGCGCCAACAATTTCGGGATGTCCGCGGGGCTGTATTCAAGATCGGCGTCGCAGATGATCACGTAGTCGCCGGTGGCCAGCCCGGCGGCGGTCTCGAGGGCGGCGCCCTTGCCACGGTTCGACGGATGGGCGCCGCGCACCACCCGAGGGTCGTCGATTCCCGCCACGATCTCGGCCGAGCCGTCGGTGCTGCCGTCGTCCACCATCACCAGCTCGACGTCGCACGGGTAGGAGACCTCGAGCACGCGCTTGACGGCGTAGTTCAAGGTGGCCGCCTCGTTGTACACCGGCATGAGGATGCTGAGCTTCACCGTTCTTCTCCAGCTGGCCGCCCGACTCCGAAAGAGGAGCCAGCCGTGATTCTGGCACTCGCGGGTGGGGGCGGAGGGGATCGAACCCTCACTGTGGGCGGTTTAAGCGCCCTGCCTCTGCCGATTGGGCTACGCCCCCGACGGGCGGCCACCGTAGGCGTCCCGCCCTCCGGCCCCAACGACTACGAAAGCACAATCCGAGTGGCGAAAACCACAGTTCGTGGTTTTGCAGGCCGATCCGAAACCACTGTGGCGAAAGTTTCCGCTGTGACTTCTGTTGGTCCGCGCCCCGCCCGGGCTCGACCGGGGGGACGCGGGTTCGTCGTGGCCACGGCGGTGGTGGCGGTGGCGGGTTTCTCGTTGAGCGGACCGGCGGCAGCCTCCCCGTCCGGCCAAGCCGGGACCTCCGGCGCGCTCGGAGCCGCCCAGGCGCAGGCGCAGCAGCTCGAGAGCCAGATCGCCGGCGAGCAGGCGCAGGTCAGCCAGCTGAGCGAGCAGTACGACGAGGCCACCGTCCACCTGGCCCAGGTCCAAGGGGCGCTGGCCGACACCACGGCGCAATTGGCGGGCGCCGTGGCCCGCACGGCGTCGGCCCGGCGTCGACTCCAGGCCGACGCCGTCAACGCCTACATCTACGACGTGCCCACCGAGAGCTTCGACTCGGTGTTCTCGTCGACCAGCGACCAGGCCATGCTGCGTCAGCGCTTCCAGGACACCGCCATCGGCGATGCACAGGCAGCGGTGACGCAACTCGAGGCGAGCCAGGCACAGCTCTCCACCGACACGTCGACGCTCGCTGCCGAGCAGCAGGAGTCCGCGGCCAGAGCCCAGACGCTCAGGCAGGACGAGCAGGCGGCGGCAGCTGCCAATGCCGCGGCCCAGGCCACCCTGGCCGGCGTCAACAGCGACATCCGCCAACTGGTGGCCGAGCAGGCGGCGCAACAGGCGGCTGCCGCGGCCGCTGCCGCTCGAGCAGCGACTGAGCAGTCCGCCAAGGAGCAGGCTGCCGCCCAGGCCGCCCAGGCCGCGCAGGTGGCCCAGACGGTGGGAGCGGGATCGCAAGCTGCCGCGCAGGCCGGCAGTTCGGCCGACCAGGCCGCCGCCGCCGCCGGTGGCCCCGAGGTCATCGGCACCGGTGAACCCGAGCAGGCCAGTGGAGCCGGCGCGCTGGCCGTAGAGGCAGCCGAGCAGTACCTCGGTGTGCCCTACCAGTGGGGCGGGGCATCGATGAGCGGCGTCGACTGCTCGGGTCTGACCATGCTCGCCTGGCAGGCCGCCGGCGTGTCGCTCGTCCACTCGGCCGCACTGCAGTACGACGAGTCGACGCACATCGCGCTGCCGCAGGTCCAGCCGGGCGATCTGCTCTTCTACGACCTGGACGGGACAGGCATCAGCCACGTGGTCATGTACGTGGGGTCGGGGCCCTACGGAGCCGACACCATCATCCAAGCGCCCGAGACGGGAACCGTCGTCTCGTTCGCCCCCTATTGGACCTACGGCCTGGTGGGCGCCGGCCGGCCCTGAACGACGCGGAGAGGCCGCCGCGACCGACGGGTACCATCAAGGCCCGTGACCCCGGCCAAAGAGACGGCACAGCGCCAACATCGTGCCGCCCTGGTCCCACTTCCCCGCCCTGCCGAGGCACCCCCCAGCAACCCGCGCCTGTCCGACGTCGACGAGTGGGGCCGCTCCGAGCACGTGCGCGAGATCGCCCGCCGGCTCTACGGGCCGATGTACCGCTCGTGGTTCCGAGCGGAATGGGAGGGCCTGGAGAAGATCCCGCCGAAGGGCGGGGCGCTGCTGGTGGCCAATCACGCCGCGGCCATACCTTCCGACGCCCCGGTGATCATGCACGGCATCGAGGAGGAGCTCGGCCGGCCGGTGTACGGCTTGGCCGACTACTTCTTCCGCTCGGCCCCCTGGGTGGGAACGATGTGGTCCCGGGTCGGCGGGGTGCCGGCCCATCCCGACAACGCCCTTCGCATCATGCGGGACCAGGGCGACCTGGTGCTGGTCTTCCCTGAAGGGACCAAGGGGCCGTCCAAGACCTACACCGACCGCTACCGGCTCCGGCGCTTCGGGCGAGGCGGCTTCGTCGAGATCGCCATGCGGGCCGGAGTCCCGGTCATCCCCATCGCCGTGGTCGGCGCCGAAGAGTCGATGCCAATCCTGTTCCGGCTCCCGACGGTGGCTCGAGTCCTAGGAGTGCCGTATGTGCCGGTGACGGCCAACATGCTGGCCTTCGGCCCACTCGGGGTGCTCATCTACTTCCCGTCCAAGTTCAAGCTGCGGGTGCTCGACCCCGTGACCTTCGACGTCCCGCCCGGCCAGGAGCGCTACTCGAAGAGCCGGGTCATGGACGAGGCCGAGAAGATCCGCATGCACCTGCAGGAGACCCTCTACGAGATGCTGCGCGAACGCCGCAGCGTGTGGTTGGGCTGAGATGGGGCGGCGGGTCCTCATCACCGGGCTCGACACCTTCTGGGGCGGCCGCATGGCTCAGGCTCTCGAGTCCGACCCGGACGTGGAGATGATCCTGGGCATGGGCACGAGCGAGCCGTCGGTGCCGCTCGAGCGGGCCGAGTTCGTCCGTGCCGACCAGACGTACTCGATCCTGTCGCGCATCGTGCGGGCGACCCAGGTGGACACCATCGTCCACACTTTTCTGGTGGTGGACTCCACGCGGGTGCCGGGCCGGACCCTGCACGAGATCAACGTCATCGGGACCATGAACCTGTTGGCCGCCGCCGGCCAGCCCAGCTCCTCGGTGCGACAGGTGGTGGTCAAATCCGCTTCGCT